>CAJJNI010000046.1 GCA_905193085.1 uncultured Lachnospiraceae bacterium
AAACAAAAGGAATACGCCCAAAGACGCTCTAACCTCGCCCTTATAGAATTTTGTTCTTTTATCGACTTCATCTTCTACAAACAGCAAAATTGATGTTTCAGGTATTTCAGGGACATATTCTGCAAGTTCATCACATGATTTTTTAAAAAAGCCTGTATTTTCAAGCAAAATAAGCCTGTGCTCAGCAAAGAAAGGAAGGGTCTGCGACAAATCAATTATTTCCTTGGGATTCACGCTCTTTCCTTCGTACTGATTGAAATTTATCGTATCTTCCTTGTCTATGCAGGCATCTTTAAGTTTTTTCTTGTAATCTTTTTTTAAATATGCTTCTTCACCATAAAAAAGATAAATCGTATGAAATTTTCCTGTTGCAAGTTCTTTTTGCAATTCTTTCACGAAAATACCTCTGTATTATTATTTCAATAATTCTTTTCCACCCATGTATGGTCTTAAAGCCTCAGGAATTCTTACTGTACCGTCAGCATTTAAATTATTTTCCAAAAATGCGATTAACATACGAGGTGGTGCAACTACTGTATTATTTAAAGTATGAGCGAAATATTTCTCTCCATTCTCGCCTCTTACGCGGATTTTAAGACGGCGTGCCTGCGCATCTCCAAGATTAGAGCAGCTTCCAACTTCAAAGTATTTCTTCTGACGAGGTGACCATGCCTCAACATCACATGATTTAACTTTCAAATCTGCCAAATCTCCTGAACAGCACTCTAAAGTACGTACAGGAATATCAAGAGAACGGAATAAATCTACTGTATTCTGCCATAATTTATCATACCAGATTTTTGATTCTTCCGGTTTACATACAACTATCATTTCCTGTTTTTCAAACTGATGTATACGATATACACCTCTCTCTTCTATTCCATGAGCACCCTTTTCTTTTCGGAAACATGGAGAATAGCTTGTAAGAGTATATGGAAGTGCTTCTTCCGGGTGAATTGTATCAATAAATTTACCAATCATTGAATGTTCTGATGTACCGATAAGATATAAGTCTTCTCCTTCAATCTTATACATCATTGAATCCATTTCTTCAAAACTCATTACACCTGTAACTACGCTTGAACGAATCATAAAAGGAGGTACACAGTAAGTAAATCCTCTGTCAATCATGAAATCTCTTGCATAAGTAAGAACTGCTGAATGAAGTCTTGCAATATCTCCCATAAGATAGTAAAAACCGTTTCCTGCAACTTTAGCCGCACTGTCTAAATCAATACCGTTAAAACGCTGCATAATCTCTGTATGATATGGAACTTCAAAATCAGGTACTACAGGCTCACCAAATTTCTCAATTTCTACATTAGATGAATCGTCCGGTCCAATTGGAACAGATGGATCAATGATATTAGGAATTTTCATCATAATATCTGTAACTTTCTGATTTAATTCCTTTTCATCCGCCTCTAACTGTTCAAGGCGTGCCGCACTTTCATTTACCTGTGCCTTAACTGCTTCAGCCTCATCCTTTTTACCCTGTGCCATTAAAGCACCTATCTGTTTTGAAAGTTTTTTTCTGTCTGCTCTTAAATTGTCTGCTTCCTGCTGAGTCTTTCTTGCTTTTGCGTCAAGCTCGATTACTTCATCAACAAGTGGTAATTTATGCTCCTGAAACTTATTTTTAATATTTTGTTTTACGATATCCGGGTTTTCTCTTAAAAACTTTAAATCTATCATTTTCTTTCTCCTTTAAATTGTATTGTAACCAAATTTTATTTTAGCACACTGATTTATATTCTGTCAATTACCACCAAACTTAATAACATTATAATTTTCTTTTGTAAGCACAACTTCAATTGCACCGCAGTCTTTAGTTACATAAGTGTCTATATTATATTTTTCCAGACGCTCTAAAAGATTATTGTGCGGGTGTCCATATTTATTATCAGTTCCACATGAAATAAGTCCTGCACTTGGATTTACCTTATCTAAAAACTCCTCATGGGTTGTATACTCTGAGCCATGATGCGCCACCTGCAGCACATCTGTATGTGACAGTGTATTTTCTGATAAAATCTCATTCTCTGCTGCTTCTTCCATATCTCCACACAAAAGCATCGAAAAATTATTGTCTGCATTATTTATCTTATATTCAACCCTCATGACTATTGAAGTATTATTTCTGTCGGTTACATTAAATGAACTTTCCGGATAATATCCGGTCAGTCTTAAATTTCCATATTTTAAACTGCTGCCCTTTCCAAATGTTTTTACTGAAATATTGTGCTGTCCTGCAAGCTTTGTGAGCCTTTGATATGGCTCGTCTAAAAGATTCGTATCGGGAACAAATAAAACACTGATTTCTATGTCACCTGACTCTATAATTTCCTCAATCCCGGAAATATGGTCCGCATCAAAGTGTGAAATAAATACTGCATCAAGCTTTGTACAGCCTGAGGCTTTTAAAAATGGAATAATTCTAAATTTTCCAACTTCTGAAATATCCGTACTCCCGCCATCATACAATAACCTCATATTATCTTTAGTCTGTATGAAAATGCTCTGTCCCTGCCCTACATCAAGCATAGTAATGTCAAGCATGCTTTTCTTATGTATAAAAAGCAATATCGGTAACATAAGACATAGCAGGCATGCATATTTGTTATATCCAGTTTCTCCTTTACTCCTTCCTTCCTGAATATTTTCTTTTTGGTGTTTTTCATTATTACTTTCACTATTTTTCTTATAAAAAAAATACATTCCCCCGATAAGAACCGCATAGTATATTACACACATTTTAAATCCGGGCTTTCCAGGATATATTAAATAAAATGGAAGCTTACTCATTACTTTGCACAAAAGACATATCAGGTTCAAAATAATATGTGCCGGTATAATTAAAATTTTTGCCACAGTCTGAGATAAAAAGCACATCAGTACAGATATAATTCCGTCAATTAGTACAACGGGCATGGCAGGCAGTACAATACCGTTTAATACAAGTGAATATGGATTAAAATTAAAATAATAATAAAGTGATACGGGCAGTGTAAATATCTGAATGCCAAGACTTGAACTCATTGTATCCGGCAATTTAATTTTCTGATTTAAATTATTACCCAAAGCCGGTACTACAATTATAATACCAAGTATTGCGCACACTGATAAGACAAACCCGGGCAGAAACATTGTATATGGATTACCTATCAGTATTACAAATACTGCCACAGCCAGTGATGTTGGCAAATCATAATCCCTTCCCCATATTTTTGAAAGTATTGTTATTAAAAACATGACAAATGCCCTTTTTGCACTTGTTGAGAAACCTGTCATAACTCCGAAAAGAAGTAATACAAGCATACTTATAATTCCAGCTGGAATAACAGAAAATATTTGTCCTGCCACTTTAAAAACAAACAATCCTGCCACTGAAAAATGTAATCCTGATATAACGAGCGTATGACCTATACTTCCCTCCATAAACAGTTTCTTTACATCTTCTGCTATGCCTTTCTTATCCCCAAGTATCATTGCCTTAAAAATACCGCTATTCTTTTCACTGCATATTTTGTCAAAATTGTCAGCTAACATGCCTTTAATATTTTTTGTCTGCTGAGTTATTTTTTTATAATCATTATTGATAATTTTAAATTCATCAGCGAATATACTAAAATAAACACCCTGTCCGAGATAATAATCTTTTTCGTTAAACTGACCTTTATTAGTTGGATTTTTCCAGCGGTTTACTTTTCCTGATATTGAAACTTCATTTCCGATTTGCAGATTTTCACTCTTACTTACATAGGCAAGACACCTGATATTATCTGCATAAAAAGAACTGTTAAAATTTTTACAGACACAGCTATCTAAATAAACTGCGATAGAATTTTCTTTAATTTCATAATCAGATACAATTCCGGTTAATAAAATTTTATCTTTATCCTCCGGAAGTCTTTCGTTAAACAATATGTATTTATTATGTGTAATAATACAGCCAATAATAAAAAGCACCATGCAAAACAGCACCGTAACAGGTCTGATTACATTACTCCTTAAAATTTTCTTTTCATTAGCGCACTTTGCTTTATTAAAAATAATTTTCAATAAAAGCATTGTACATACTACAAACATAGTAATAATTATGATAACAGCAATAACTATACATTTTATCCAGACTGACGGATATTGATGTACAATAAAAATTCCCCCGCAAAAAGACAGCACCATCACGCATAACGGACGATTCTGCAAATACATTCCCCCCTCTTTTTTATTTTGATTCTACTAAATCAAGATTTCTCTCAAGAATTTTCCCCAACTCCATATTAGATGATAATGTTGTGTTGCTCTCGCCATAGACGGATATCTGGACCTTACTTATTGTAGACAGCTCAGCAAGCGAATCTACAATCGAATATATCTGGACATCATTTGAAACATCACTTGTAAGATTTAAAAATTCAGAACTGAAGCTGACATAGCATACACTGTCTTTTGTCGAAATACTAAGCAGCTTTGTGCCATCGGGAATAGTTGATTTTGAATCTGTATTTGATGATGGTCCCTGCAATAACTGCTCAATAACTACCTTTTCCAATGACATATTTGCACTGTGTGTAACTTTTCTTGTAGACTGTACAAGCTTTTTACCATCTTCACTCGCAAAATAAAGTATAAGTTCAGTTGACTCATATTCATTAATTTCACTTCCGTCATTCTGCACAAATGAATTTTCATTCATTGCACCAACAGCCTGATTATCAGAATCCATCAAAGGTTCTTCATTGATATAAAACTCAACATTTGTAACATCTGAAATCTGGACAAGTGTATCAACATATGCCATTCTCATAAGAACTTCTGTCGATTTTTCCATATGAAGATAACCATCATCAAATGACAGTGCAAGAGTGTCTCCTTCCAGTGAATAATCCAATAATTTTACACTTCCTGGCTTCGCACATATATAATCTATTGAATCTGTAGAAGTCTCAAGCTGTTTTAAAATTTCTTTGATTAAATCACCTGTATCACTGCTCTTTGGATTATATTTCTGATAAACCAGCGAAGTCTGGTCATTATTAACATAATATATCTGATAACCGCCGGTAATTCCATCTTCTGAATCAGAGCCTGAACAGCCAGCTGTCACAAACAACAAACATATTATTAACACCACTGCTGTTATTTTATATTTCATATAAGTCTCCCTTTTTTCATCTATGAAGCAATATAACTAAGAGGTATTCTTACTGTAAAAGTTGTTCCCTTACCTTCTTCACTTGACACTTTGATTGTTCCACGATGAAGCAGAACTGCATTTCTTGTAATTGCAAGTCCCAGTCCCGTTCCACCTATTTCTCTTGAATGAGATTTATCCACACGATAGAATCTCTCAAAAATGTATTCCTGCGATTCCTCCGGAATACCTATTCCCGAATCTTCAACTGATATATAGAAAAATTTATGGTCTGCATTCAGAGAAACATGAACCCAGCCATTATCCACATTATATTTAATCGCATTTTCTACAAGATTAGAAACAACAAGTGTCATCTTCACTTCATCAATTTCTGCAGTAACAGGTCTGAAGCTTTCCATCAAAAGTTCTATATTTCTCTTGGCGGCTATAGGCCTTAACCTCTTTAAAATAAGCTCAAGAAGCTGATTTAAATTGACTGGCATAATATTTAAATTCTGTGAGGTCTTGTCCATTTTAACAAGGGACAGCAAATCTTCAATTATCTTACTTTCCCTGTCAATCTCTGCAACGATATCTGTCATAAATTCCTTATATAATTCAACCGGCGCTTCTTCCTGCATAAGAAGTGAATCTGCCAGCACCTTCATTGAAGTAATAGGCGTCTTTAACTCATGCGACACATTCGAGACAAATTCCTGTCTTGAATCATCCAAAACCTTCATTCGGTTTATCATTTTATTGATGGCGGCAATTATAAGCTCCATCTCACGATAACTCTTAACAGAAATTTCTTCATTGAGAAATCCCTCTGACATGCCGGTAATCTCTTTACTTATCTCAGCAAAAGGGCTGCTTAATCTCTTTGCAACAATAAATGCAATTGCTATAATTGCAAGGCTTAATGCAAGCTGCAAAACATATGCTTTTGTGAGAAGAATATCAATACTGTCAACTATACTGTCTGTTGAAACACTTATAAGCATTACACCGACAACATCTTTAGTCATTGAATTTCCTATACAGACTGCCTGTTCAATGTAATGATTGACTTTGTCGTAATGACTGTTTTCCGTACCTTTAAAACAATTAATTACTTCTTCTGACACAAGAGTTTTTCCGGTATTGATTGAAAAAGTATCTTTTATTACTTTGTAGTCCTGATTTAAAATCATTATTCTGCCATTATAGAAATTAGCAAGCTGTGTAATCTGTGCATTGATAACCTCTGATGACGGGTCTTCTAAATATTCTGAAACACCCATCTGATTAACAATTATCTCACACTGAGTCTTAATGTCAGCAGTTCTTAGCTGAACAGCGCGCGATTCATAATTTGCTACAATTCCCCGACTGAGAATAAAGCATGGCAGGACTCCAATTAATACAATTACAATAAATACAATATTTCTGAAACTTTTTATTTTATGAAAATGTTCTTTTACCTTATCCCTGGAAATAATAGCCCACACCCCATTTCGTGTGAACATACTTCGGCTCGCTAGGGTTTGACTCTATTTTTTCCCTTAAGCGGCGGATATGTACATCCACTGTTCTTGCATCTCCCGGATAATCATATCCCCACACTAAGTTAAGAAGCTTATCACGGCTATACACTTTATTTGGATTAAGAATGAGAATTTCAAGCAAATCAAATTCTTTAGCTGTAAGATTAATCTCTTTTCCGCTTATAAATACTCTTCTGCCTTCACAGTCAAGTCTCATGTCAGACACTTCGATAACAGACGGGACATTATTATCTGACTTAACAGGTTCTTTTGCCGAGCTTCTTCTCATAATTGCCTTAATTCTTGCTTTAAGTTCAAGAATATTAAAAGGCTTTGTCATGTAATCATCAGCACCATATTCCAGACCTAATATTTTATCCATATCGTCACTTTTTGCTGTGAGCATAATAATAGGTATATCTGAAAATTCACGTACCTGCTGGCAGACCTGTGTTCCATCCAATTTGGGAAGCATCAAATCAAGAAGTACAATATCATATGTATTTTCTTTTATTTTTGCAAGGGCCTCTTCTCCATCATAAGCACAGTCAACTTCCATGCCGTCCTGTTCAAGACTAAATCTTATCCCCTTAACAATCAGTTTTTCATCATCAACAACCAAGACTTTCTTTGCCATTTTCTGCCTCCCAAAATAATGTCACATTAATGTGACTAATTTACACAAATCTTATCTTTTATTTTATTAAAGACACCCTCTTTGATGCCTTCTATATTCATTATTTCTTCTACAGCTTTAAAATTACCATTTTTCTCACGATATGATATTATCGCATCTGCTTTTGCCTCTCCAACACCGCTTATCGACATAAGAAGTGATTTATCGGCTGTATTGATATTAATTCTGTCATCCTTAATTTCAGAATTATTTTCAGAGTCCTGTTCTTCAGCTGAATTATTTTCGTTAATTTCTTCTCCCTGAAATGGTATTCTTATCTTATCACCATCACATGGTATTCCTGCAAGATTTACAGCATCTGTCTGCGCATCATCAGAAAATCCGCCTGCTGCACTTACCGCATCAGCAATTCTTTGTTTAGATGTAAGTGTATATACTCCCGGCAGATTTACTGCTCCGCACACATACACAACAATATTTTCATTAGTATCAGAACTGCCGTTATCATTTTCTTTAGATTCATCTGAATCAGGTTCTGAACTTTTAACAGACTGCTGCACATCTGTTTCTTCATTTGTAGAAATATCATATGAGCCTGTAACTTCTGCTTTATTGCCCTGATTACAGCCTGTAAATAAATTTAAGCATAACAAAAATAACACTGTCAGAATAACATTTTTCCTGTTCATACATTAACCTTAGTTCCCCCATATTTAAAAGGTGAATGTATAACATTGCTGTTTTACATTGTACTAAATTATATTTTAGCAAAAAAAAACATAATTACAATAGTTTTTTTCTATTTCCATTTAAAAATTATTATTCCGACAGCAGATATAATCACACCTATAAGCTTTCTCCATTCAAAGGGCTGCTTTTCCATTCCCCAAAGGCCAAATAACTCTATAAGATATGATACTGCAATCTGGGAAACAACAATAAGAAGAGCTGCTCTTGCAGGTCCTAATGTGGCGGTACTTTTAATGACTGTCCTCGTTATAAAAGCACCTAAAACACCTGCAAACAAAAGCAGTTTGTTATTTATTGAAAACAACTTTGCAAAGCTTTCCTTTCCGGTAAAAAACCATGCAACAAGACTTACTACAAGTGCTGTTGCCTGCACATAACTGTTAGTAACCCACTGGCTTGTTTCTTTTGTAAGCTGTGTATTCCAGACTCCCTGAATACTCATAAGTGCACCTGAAATTAATGCTGTAATTACTCCCATAAAATACTCCTTTTATATAATAATGATGCTGAAGTCAAAAGATATTTGTCTTCAACATCATTATTGCTAAAAAAAGTTATTTTATCCGTTTTATGGGGAAATTCTGTGCTTCATGCTTTCAGAAAATTTTGAAACTTCTGTCATTGTGTCTTGACCGTTTGACACATTTTCAAATAATTCTTTTACCTTCAAAGAAAAATCCTCGGTCTTTAACAGCTTTGGAAATGTATCGCTGTTCTTATATATGTTATAAATCACATCAAAATTATCAATTGATTTTCCAGAATCATATTTTGCCGGATATATGTTAGTCATAGAAAACAATTTATCTGAATATTCACAGGTTAAAAACTCTGCAAAATCAGCGGCTTCGTCCTGATTAACAGACATACCATTTACGACAACTGAATCTGTGTATGAGCCTGTTATGCTCTGTAGCGCTTCTGTAAGATTCGGAATCTGTGCAAGGGCATATACTGTACCCATATTTTTAGTATAATCATCTAATAATTTTATATAGTCAGAACTTAATATAAGGCTTAAATTTTTACCTTCTGCATATCCTAAAATCATTGATTCTTCTTTTGCCTCCGGAGAAATACCGGTATCTGTAATAAGCTGCTGGTAAAACATCGTTGATTTTCTGACCATATCTTCATCTATCTGCATCACTTCTGACGCATCTCCGGCATCACCGCCAACATTTATATATTTTCCAATAAAAGCATACTCACACAAAATATTTCCCGTGTTAAAATCAATACTTTTTTCCATTCCATTTTCTGCAAGAGATGATATATCACATGTATCTATCTGTTCTAAATAAGATGGCATTGAAATCAAATCGGAACGATACACAAAGCACGCTGTATGAAAACAAAGCGGATAGGCTATTTTCCTGCCATGATAGCTTACTGAATCAAGTGCAGTTTTTGCAAAATTATCTTCATTGAATTTATCACTTTTATTTTCAGAAGTAATTCCAAGCGCATAGGCATTTTCAAGCAATTCTTCTCTTACAATATATAAGTCAGGTGTACTTTCATCACCATTTGTACTTCCTGCAGCTATGTTTTCAAGATATTCTGATGTAGAAACAAGCTGTGCCTTAACGGTAATACCTTTTTCTTTCTTATATTCTTCTGCCGCTTTATTTATAAAACCAGAAAAATTCTCATTAGTATAATAGAGCGTAAGCCCCGTTTCCTTTATACTCTCTTTTTCCATCTGTGCATTTTGTTTCTTTGATATATCATGGCTTATAACAAACATGCAATAAAACAATATGCACAAAACTGCGGCAAAGAGCATTCTTTTTCTTATATGTTTCGCTTTCATAATTATTATACACAGCTTCTTAAAACAGCTATCATTTCATCTACATTTTCTTTTGTAATTACAAGCGGCGGAACCATTCTTAATACATTTCCACTTGCAGAAATAACGATAAGTCCCTTTTCCATTGCTTTTGCAATTACATCAGAAACAGGATTCAAAAGAACAAGTCCCTGAAGAAGACCCATTCCTCTTCTTTCTTTAACATTATCAAAGTCTTCAACCATTTTATCTAACTGTTCTTCAAAATATTTTGAAACTTCATTGACATGGTTTATTAAATCGAGCTTTTCAAACTGCTCAAATACTGCGCTTACTGCAGCACCTACAAATGGGTTTCCGCCATATGTAGTACCGTGGTCTCCAGGTACTAAAGAGTATTCTGCAACTTTTTCTGTCATTGCAAATGCACCTACAGGAACTCCACAGCCAAGAGCTTTTGCTGATGTAACAATATCAGGTACAACGCCATATTTCTGATAAGCAAACATGCTGCCGCATCTTCCCATTCCACACTGAATTTCATCAGATATAAACAATATATCCCTGCTGTCACAAAGTGCTCTTACATTTTTTATAAATTCTTCATCTGCAGGGTATATTCCGCCCTCACCCTGTACAGTTTCCATAATAATTGCACATGTTTTATCAGTAACTGCTGCTTTAACACTTTCAAAATCGTTAAAATCAGCAAATTTCACACCGCCAATCAACGGTTCAAACGGTTCTCTGTAATGTTCATTTCCTGTCACTGACAATGCACCCATACTTCTTCCGTGGAAAGAATGATTCCTTGCAACTATTTCATATCTGTCTTTTCCGTATTTTGTGTAAGAATATTTTCTTGCAGCTTTTAAAGCACCTTCAATAGCTTCTGTACCGCTGTTTGTGAAAAATACCCTGTCCATGCCGCTGCTCTTTATAAAATACTGTCCTGCTTTTACAATCGGCTCATTATAAAAAAGATTTGATGTGTGAAGAAGCATATCTGTCTGATTCTTTAATGCATTTTTGTATTCTTCATTGCTGTAGCCTAGTGCACAAACTGCGATTCCCGCAGCAAAATCAAGATATTTTTTTCCTGTATTATCGTATAAATATACACCCTCACCTTTTTCAAGGACAATCTGATAACGGTTATATGTATGCAAAAGAACTTTTTCAGCATTATCTATATATGTATTAGTCATTTTCAAATCCTTCTTTCTGTTCATCTCCATAAATAAGAGTTCCTATACCTTTATTTGTAAATATTTCAAGAAGCAGACAGTGTGCAATTCTTCCATCAAGAATATGAACACGATTAACACCATTATTTACTGCATCAATACAGTTTCTGATTTTAGGGAGCATTCCGCCTCCTGCATTTCCTGATTTCAAAAATTCTTCTGCCTGTGATGTTGACATTCTTGATATAAGTGTATCAGGGTTTAATGGATTTTCATAAACACCTTCTATATCTGTAAGGAATGCAAGTTTCTCTGCATACATTGCAGAAGCGATTGCACATGCAGCATCATCAGCATTGATATTATAGCTGTATGAATCATTTAATCCAAGACCAATAGGGCAGAGAACAGGAACAAAGTTATTCTCAAGGAGAGTATTTAAAAGAGATGTATCAACGGTATGTACTTCTCCTACAAATCCTATATCTTTTCCTTCTGATAATTTCTTAGTAACTCTTAAAATTCCACCGTCTTTGCCACTTATTCCGACAGCGTTGACTCCAAGATTCTGCATAAGCTGTACAAGTGATTTGTTTACCTTTGAAAGAACCATCTCGGCTATTTCCATTGTATCTTCATCAGTTACCCTCAGTCCATTGATAAACTGTGGTGTCATTCCTGATTTTTTTACCCACTTGCTTATTTCTTTTCCGCCTCCATGAACTATAATAGGCTTAAAACCGACAAGCTTAAGCAGTGCAACATCCTGTATAACATGTTTTTTTAATTCTTCATCAACCATTGCGCTTCCGCCATATTTTACAACGATTACTTTCCCATTATATTTCTGAATATAAGGCAGTGCCTCGATAAGTACATTAGCTTTTTCAAGCCATAAATCCATTTCCATCTTTTTTCTCCTTAATTACCGCACAAAATTTGTTATATTATTTTCATTCAGATTATACTCATATAAATTGACATCATCTCTTATGTACCAGCCTAAATCTTTCCAGAATTTATTACCTGTTGCATTATCCTTAAATGCCATAAGATTTACTTTGTTGATGCCTTCTTTTTTAAGTGCTTCCAGTGCTTTTTCTGCCATCTGTGTAGCAATTCCTTTTTTCCTGAATTCAACATCTACGCACACATGGTAAAAACTTGCGCGTCTTCCGTCATGTCCACACATTAAAGTTGCCACTATATTTCCTTCACATTCTGCCACAAAGCTTGTTGTCGGATTTCTTCTAATAAAATTAACAATATTTGTTTCACTGTCATCAATACTTCTTATACCCAGACCTTTTATTGAACACCAAAGTCTGTAAATACCTTCATAATCCTCCGGCTTCATAACTCTTATTGTAACATTATCCATCTTAAAGTGACCTCTTTCAATTTTTTAAAAATTTATGGAAACATAGGAACAAGCTCAAGTCCTTCGTTTTCTTTTAAACCAAACATAATGTTCATGTTCTGCACAGCCTGACCTGCCGCACCTTTTACAAGATTATCCATAGCACCCATCATTATAACACGATTTGTGCGTGGGTCAATCTTAAAATTAACATCAACATAGTTGCTGCCCTCAACCCATTTTGTCTGTGGGCATACATCTTTGTTAAGGACACGGACAAACTGCTCATTTTCATAATATTTGTCATAAGCTGCCTTAACTTCTTCATATGAAACTTCTTTTTTAAGTGTTGCATAGGCAGTTACTAAAATTCCTCTGTTCATAGGAACAAGGTGCGGAGTAAAGTTAATGTATACTTTCTCTCCTGCCGCATAACCTAACTGCTCCTCAATTTCAGGAGTGTGTCTGTGTGTTGCAACTCCGTATGCTTTGATATTTTCATTTACTTCACAATAAAGATTGTCAACCTTCGCACCACGTCCTGCTCCTGATGTTCCACTCTTTGCATCTATAATTATAGTAGATGCATCAATAAGTCCTTCTTTTAACATAGGATAAATTGAAAGTGTTGAACATGTAGGATAACAGCCCGGATTAGCAATAAGTCTTGCATTTTTTACCTTATCCCTGTTAATTTCGCATAAACCGTATACTGCTTCTTCAATATACTGCGGACTCTTATGTTCTATTTTATACCACTCTTCATATGTATTAACATCTTTTATTCTGAAATCTGCGCTTAAATCAATAATTTTAGTATTGCTTAAAATCTCATCATCAACTAAAGAAGCACATAAGCCCTGTGGTGTAGCTGTAAATATAACATCAACTTCTTTGGCAAGCTGTTTCATATTATCATCTTTGCATACATCATCTACAAGCTGAAACATGTTCTGATAAACATCCGCATATTTCTTATCTATGTAGCTTCTTGAACCATACCATTTTATTTCAGCATCTTTATGTGCAAGTAAAATTCTGACTAATTCTGCTCCCGCATAACCTGTAGAACCAATAATTCCTACTTTAATCATTTAATTTTCCTCCTTATTGTCCTGTCAGCCAGGACATATATGTATATCCGGTTATATAATGTCAGAACAAAAAGTCCCAACAATCACGATTGCATAATTATACATCAGTCATGCATATAATTCAACCCCCTTTTTCAAGTTTTTTTAATTAACGGTAACTGCTAAGCCATGCTATGTAAAACACAAGCAGCATAACTGCATTAACAATAAGAAACACGGCTTATGGATTTCACATGGTCTTACAGCGGTCGTCCGGGTCTCGTTCATCACTGGCTCTGACACGCTGCCCGCATAAATTATATTGTCTGGACT
>CAJJNI010000047.1 GCA_905193085.1 uncultured Lachnospiraceae bacterium
TTGGTGAGAATGTATACAAGTCAGTGTATGCTGATAATGCATTTTCAGTGACATTCCTTGACATATCATTTATAGTTACGATACAATATAGTTAAGAAATATTTAAGATTTATGAGAAAAACAATTAAAATACATATAGTTAATTTTAGCATTGTTACAGGGAGGTGGTACATCATGGATAATATTACATTTAATTTTGAGCAGGAGACTTCTGAATCTGTTGTTGTAATTTCAGATGATAAAATGCGTGCGGCTCTCACATTATGCAGACCTGCAGACGGAGAGAGTTATACATTAAGTTATCTCAAGGGATTATTAGCAAGAAACGGTGTAAAATATGGTTTAAATGAAGCTGTTCTTCAGCAAATGATTGATATGCCTATATATAACAATTCTGTCGTCGTTGCAAAAGGTCAGGAACCTGTCAATGGTAAAGATGGCTGTTATACATATAATTTCCGTACACAGGCTAAATCTGCTCCACGAATTCTTGAAGACGGTTCTGTTGACTATCTTAACATGGATTTATTTGAATCAGTAACAGCAGGTCAGGTAGTAGCTATATACACCCCACCAACGGGAGGAATTTCAGGCTATACTGTTACGGGAGAGATTCGCCTTGCAACACCTGGCAAAGACCTTCCACCTATTCGTGGTAAGGGATTTACAGTATCTGAAGACCGCAAAAAATATGTATCCCTGATGAATGGTCGTATTGAACTAAAGGATGACAATGAAATAGAAATAAGTAATGTATATACCGTTACGGGTGATTTGGATGTTTCAGTCGGAAATGTCCGATTTGACGGTGATGTATATGTAATGGGAAGAATGCGTTCAGGACTTTCTATTATTGCCAATGGCAATGTTGTCATAGACGGTCATGTTGGTAATGTAACTATAAGAAGTGGCGGGGATGTCATCTTAAAGAACGGAATGCAGTGCAGCAAATCAGGTTATATTGAATGTAGCGGCAATGTATCGGGACGTTTTTTTGAAGCTGTCAGAATTAAAGCAGAAGGAAATGTCAATGCCAACTACTTCTTTAACTGTGATATTGAATCCGGTGGAAAAATTACTGTTTCAGGAAACAAAGGACTAATTATAGGCGGGCATGCAAGAGCCCTTCTTGGCATAGACGCACATGGTCTTGGAAACATTGCTGAAGTACCTACATATATTTCTGTTGGTATTACAGAAGAAATAATCAACAAATTCCAGGATATAACCCAGAAAATCAAACAG
This sequence comes from uncultured Lachnospiraceae bacterium, assembly GCA_905193085.1. Lineage (GTDB taxonomy): Bacteria > Bacillota > Clostridia > Lachnospirales > Lachnospiraceae > CAJJNI01. Next base: position 1,246 of record CAJJNI010000047.1, read on the forward strand.
GTAGATTCTGAAATAGATGTCTTACGGAAAAATATTAATTTATTTGAGGCTGCAATGAAAAAGGGGTTGAAAAAAGAAGTCAAAGACCAGCTTTTGTTCGCAAAAATAAAACAGGCTTACGAAATTAAAGAAAGAGAAAAAGAGCAGTACATTAACGAACAAAATTCCCTCAATGATCTTATGAATACTATGGGAAATGCCAAAATCACTGTTGCCGGCAGAGCCTGCAGGGGTGTACATATAACTATGGATAATGTTCACTACTCTGTTCCTGACACAGTAAGTAATGTTAAATTTTTCCGTGAAGCTAATGAGATTATTATGCAGTAAAGAGGATTTTATGGAAAAAAGAATAACCATCATATATTGTACAATACTGTTTTTATCAGTTTTTTCCAGTGTTATCATATTATGTACCGTACATAATACACCCTATTCTAAATATACTGATAATACAGTATTATGTTGGAATAACATAGTTGATAAAGAAGACAATTCAGATAAAATTGTATATACAACCATATTGCCTGATGATATTTCTAATAAGATTATTGCTTTTAACAGTCTCCATTCTTCCGTTAATGTTTTTATTGATGGCAATCTGATTTACACTTTAAAGCCACTTAAAAATTCTTTCATAAAAACTACCGGAACTACATGGAATTATGTTCTTCTTCATGATAATTACAGAGGTAAACCCTTAAAAATAGAAATATCTTCTGTATACGGAATGAAACTTAATGATTCAAATATTTATTTTGGTCAGCAGACTGCCATTACAAGGTATATCATTGAATCAAATATCGTTGTTCTTGCAGTTGCCTCAATAATTTATATAACAGGCATAATTATGTTCGTATATTCAATAATAACACATAATTTTAAACAGAATGAACACTCTATAGTACATTTTTCCGTATTTGCTATTACTCTTGGCTCATGGTTACTTACAAACTGTAATGCAGTAGGACTTATTCCATCTCTTAGTATAGCAAATGTATTTATAGAACATCTCAATCTGATGATAATGCCTGTTCCATTCATATTATTTTTCAAAGATCTGTATAACATTTTTGAAACGAAACTAATATACATCTACTGCTATTTTAACTGTTTTGTTATACTTTTCCGAATCATTATGCAGATACTTGGATTATATGACTTTAAAGAAACTCTGTGGATTACACATATTTCAATTATTTTATTTATATCTGTAACATTATTTGTTGTTATACATCAAAAAGTTTTAAAACGAATAACACGCAATATGCGCATCAATATTATTGCAATAGTTATCATATTATTCTCTACCCTTGTAGATTTATATACATATATAACTACAGGAACAAGCAGTACATATGGTGCATTCGGATTTTTAATTTATACAATATTTACAGGTGTCAATCTTGTAAAACAGACTAACAGAATGATAGAAAATGCAAAAGAAGCTGAGCTCTATCAGAAACTTGCGTTTACAGATGAACTGACCGGTCTGTATAACAGAAATGCTTTCAATGAAGATCTTACTGTATTAGAGCACAAGAGTGAAGTATCTTCTACTGAAAACACCCAGCAAAACCATGCAATTTTTATGTTTGACCTGAATGACCTGAAAAAATGTAATGATAATTTCGGTCACAAATTCGGTGATGAATATATTGCAAAAGCATCTTCTGCAATTGCTGAAATTTTTGCAAAAGATGGCAAATGCTACAGAATCGGTGGTGATGAATTCTGTGTTATAACACCTTTTACCTCGGAACTGGAACTTAAATTAAAATGTGATTCATTTGAACACATCATTGACGAAATACGAAAAAAGCCTTTTGTTGTACCGTTTTTTGTTGCATATGGATATGCTATATTTGACAAAGATATTGACAAATCTTTAGCTGATACGCAAAGAAGAGCCGATGCAATGATGTACCAAAATAAAATGAAGTCTAAAAATAAGGCTACAGAAAACTAAATATAATTGTTAATTAAAAAGGGAATGTCCATGCCACAGCACCAAACATTCCCTTTTACCTATATTCTACGCTGTCTCTTCATCAAACTGACTCTTATACAGCTCTGCATAGAAACCATTTCTTTCAAGTAATTCTTCATGATTTCCCTGTTCAACGATATCTCCGTTTCGCATAACTATTATTACATCTGCATTTTTTATTGTTGAAAGCCTGTGGGCAATTACAAAGCTTGTTCTCTTTTCTGTAAGTTTATCCATTGCCTGCTGTGTTAATATTTCTGTTCTTGTGTCAACACTTGATGTTGCTTCATCTAATATTAACATCGGACTGTTCTGTATCATTGCCCTTGCAATTGTTAAAAGCTGTTTCTGTCCGGCTGAAATAGATGTATTGTCATTAAGTACGGTATCGTAACCATCCGGAAGTGCTTCTATAAAGCTGTGGATTCCGCATGCCTTACATGCTGCAACAAGTTTTTCATCAGCTACATTTTCATTGTTTAAAAGAAGGTTATCCTTTACAGTGCCTTCAAACAGCCATGTGTCCTGCAAAACCATCCCAAATTGGCTGTGTACCGCTTCTCTTGGCAAATCATTTATATCAACACCATCTATATAAATATTTCCACCGCTGACTTCAAAGAATCTCATAAGCAGATTTACAAGTGTTGTTTTTCCGGCACCGGTAGGACCTACTATTGCAACCTTCTGTCCTGATTTTACTTTTATAGAAAAATCATGTATTATCTCTTTATCAGGAGCTGACGGATATGCAAATTTAACATGTGAAAATTCTACATTTCCCTGTATGTTTTCCAAATGATTTATTTTTGAAGATTCATCTTCTAATTCTTCCTCATCGAGGAACTCAAATACTCTTTCTGATGCTGCTGCCGCAGACTGTATCTGTGTCATGCCCTGTGCAATCTGGCGAAGAGGCTGTTCAAATAATCTTACATATATAAGAAATGCTGTTATTACACCAAATGTAATCTGTCCATTTATAGTAAGAAGTGCACCTGCTATACATACTGCAACATATCCAAGATTACCGATAAAATTCATTAACGGCTGCATAAGGCCGGATAAAAACTGTGACTTAAAATTCGCAACTCTCACTGCATTATTTAACTCATCAAATCTGTCTTTAACTAACTTCTCTGCGCCCGATATTCTGATTACATCATGACCGCTGTACATTTCTTCTATATAACCGTTTAACTTACCTAAACTCTTCTGTCTGTCAGCAAAGAATTTTTGCGAATGTGACATTATAAGAGCCATCAAAACCAATCCTACAATTGTAGTAAGAACTGTAGTTGAAGCCATAATCCAGTTAGTATAATACATCATTATAAGACAGCCGATAAACTGGGCTGCAGCAGAAACCATGGAAGCAATACTGTTTGACATTGCCTGGCCTATTAAATCAACATCATTTGTCACACGTGATAAAACATCACCGTAAGAATTGTCAGAAAAATACTTAAAAGGAAGACGGTTTATTTTCCTGTCTATCTCACCTCGAAGTCTTTTTGAAATTATCTGTGTTACTGTTGCCATAATAAAATTCTGTAAAAACGAACAAAGTGCACTTATCAGATATATTGTAAGCAGGAAAATGCCGACTTTGGCAATTCCTTCCATATCAATTTTACCTGTGATACCATCATACATGTAATCAGTTATTTTACTAATCTGGTCAGGTCCAAGAATTGTCAGCACTGCACCGATAACTGCAATAACCAGCGCAAATACAATTACTCCCATCTGCTTTTTACAATATGACGCAAGCTTAATAAGAGCATTTTTCATATTTTTTGGTTTTTCGATTTTATGATTATTTCTCGGCATATTTATTCATCTCCTAACCTAATTCAGCCTGTGATAACTGTGATAATGCTATTTCTTTATATACAGGACAGTTTTCCATAAGTTCACTGTGAGTTCCTATTCCAACTGCCACACCATCATCAAGAACAACTATCTTGTCTGCATTTCGTATTGTTCCTATTCTCTGTGCTACTATCATACATGTAGTACCTTTTAAATCTTTTGCAATACGCTGTCTTAAAACTTTATCTGTCTTATAATCAAGTGCTGAAAATGAATCATCAAAAATAAGTATCTCTGGTTTTCTTGCTATTGCCCTTGCAATTGAAAGCCTCTGCTTCTGGCCTCCTGATACATTTCCACCACCCTGTGAAATTTTTGATTTGATACCATATCCCATTTTTTCAACAAACTCTGTTCCCTGGGCAATGTCGATAGCATTTTTGATATCTTCATCAGATGGTGCAACAGCGCTCTTTCCGAAAGCAACATTATTTTTTACTGAATCAGAAAACAGAACTGCTTTCTGTGTAACATATCCTAATTTATTATACAAAGCTTCAAAAGTGTAATCTTTAACATCAACACCGTCAACTTTTACAATACCCTCTGTTGCATCATAAAGTCTCGCAGCAAGTCCTACAAGTGTAGATTTTCCTGAACCCGTTGCTCCGATAAAAGCAACTGTTTCACCTTTATTTACTTTAAAGCTTATGTTTTTAATACAGTCATGTGAAGCATCGGGGTATCTGAATGATACATTTTCAAATTCTACTGTTCCTGTAATATCTGTGTCAGCTTCAGAAACATTTCCTTCTTTAACCTGAATTTCGGAATCTATAACTTCATTTATACGACCTGCTGAAACCTGTGCTCTTGGCCATATCATAAATATTGCAAGCAGCATTACAAATGACATTACAATATATAATGCATAAGAGTTAAATACAACTACATCTCCAAGCAGATTGGCCCTGTCTGACATTGCCTGTGCTATTACTTCCATTGGCTGTGTCATATCTACTGCGATATCATCTATAAGCTTTGCACCGATCCAGTAAATTCCAAGAGACAATGCACTCTGAATGAAAATCATTACAGGAAACAAAAATGCCATTCCACGCATTGTAAACATCTGTGTTCTCATAAGTGTATCATTGGCAGTTTCAAATTTATTTTCCTGATAATCTTCTGCATTGTATGCACGGATAACTTTCAAACCGGTAAGATTTTCTCTTGTTATTCTGTTGACATCATCAACCTGTCTTTGCACCATTCGAAACTTAGGAAGAAGAATTGCCATAAGTATAAGAATTGATACCATAATTACTACTACAGCTACCGCAGTAAGCACTGATAACTGCCAGCTCTTTCCGACAATCTTAATTATTCCCCAGCCTGCCATTACCGGTGCTTTTATCAGCATCTGAAGACCTAATGCAACTACCATCTGAATCTGTGTAATATCATTGGTAGTACGGGTTATAAGGCTTGCTGTTGAGAATTTTTTGATTTCTCCACTGCCAAAATCTGAAACTTTATCAAACACTTTTTCTCTTACTACGAAACTAAAATCTGATGCAATTCCTGATGCATAATATCCTACAATTACCGTTAATCCTGCACTTGCAAGAGCACATAACAACATTTTTAATCCGGCTGTTAAGTAATCTGATATTACATCACTTTCCTGACTTATTAAAAGTGTAATTTCTTTAGTATAGTCAGGCAGTTTCAAATCAAGAAATACCTGACCCGCAACTAATATTACACATAATAATGCAAGCCATCTGTCTTTGTTTTTAATATACTTAAATAACTTCAACATATTTTGTCTCCTTTCACTTTTTCCACAATGAAACATGATAATTTATCATTCTGTGCCTTTTTTCATCATCAATTATAAAGTTATGCTTATTTATGCACATTCGTTCCCATAACCATGATGTAAGAATAGCATTTATTGTGTGTGCAGCCATTTGACAGTCCATCTCATGAAGTTCTCCCGATTTTATTTTATCTTCCAGAATTTTTTCAAACCAGAACTCCCTGTGACTTGACATTTTCTCAACTCTCTCCTGTGATATAATTTCTTTGGCTTCATTATCCTTTAAAAGAATCCTCATTATATCTATATGTTTTTCAATCGCATTCATAAAATTCAAAAACATATTGTCAAGCACTTCTTCAATCGGCATTGCCTCATAAGCAGCTATCATTTCTTCACTTGCAAGTTCCTGTTCAAAATTTTTCATACTTTCTTTTACAATTGTCATGAATATTTCTTCTTTGCCACCCGGAAAATAATGGTAAAGCAGCCCGTCCGCCACACCGACATTTCTGTTAATTGACCTGACTGATGTTCCTTTATAGCCATTTTGGGCAAATAACTTTCCGGCAGAATCAAGTAGTTTTCTTCTTGTCGCTGCTGCCTGTTCCTGCCGCATATTACTTTCTTTCATTTTACATACAGTACCTCCTGACCTTTAAATGTTGAAATTATAAATAACAAAGTCCGGGGCTTATGACCCCAGCATTTTTACAAATAAGTTTAACTTTTATTTATTGAACATTCGTTCATTGAACTTTTGTATAACGAGTTATAACACTTATTGTCTGATAAGTCAACATGCCTGATGAGAAAATAATAAATTGTTAATAATTAAACACAAAATGCACACATTTATAATGTTTTAAAAGCTTAAGGAAACTAACTGTATTTAAATTAAAATAAATCAGACATTTTGCGGTAATCTCTGTCCGGATTTTTCTGTTCTGCCAAATCAACAATAATTTTTGCAGTCTCTATGTATGCCTGTTTTATTTTATTATCATTTAACGCTTCAAGGTGTTTTTTTACAGTCTTAATATCATTTCTTTCTACAGGTCCTGTCAGTGCCTCCTTACAGCCTTTATTGAAAATATTCTCTATATTTCCTTTTATGAGCGGCTCAATCATTTTCATTGCCTGTTCCTTTTCAAAGCCACATTCACAAAAAAGACTTACTGATGCATGAATAAGTGCAACAACATGGTTACTGCACATAGCTGCTGCCGCATGATATTTTGACTTGTCGCATGTATCAATAACATGTATCGTATGATTTAATGACTTAAAAAGCTTCTCAAGCGGAACAAGCGCCTCTTTCATGCCCTCCATTACAAGATGTGCAGAGCCTAAATTTATGTATGAACTGTATTTGTCCGCAAAAGCATATACCGGGTGAATTGATACAGCATAAGCTCCATATTTACTTATATCATCAAACATTTCAGATGATAATACGCCGCTGAAATGGCACAGAATTTTTCCTGTAATATTATATTTCCTAATATCGTGATAAACTTCCTGTATGTTATCATCAGGCACCGTAATAAAAATAATTTCGTTAGCCTCAACTAACCCGGCTATATTTTCAAATTTTTCCGTTCCTGTAAATTCTGCTGCCTCAACCGTACTTTTGCTGCTTCTGCTGAAAAAACCTGTCACTTCCACTCTGGCTTTTGCACCATTTTCTTTTAAATATTTTCCTATACTTACTCCGACTTTTCCTGCACCGATTATTCCAATTTTCATTTTAACTGCTCCTTTTTTTGTTCATATATATGCAGTCATTTAACATGAGACTTATTTGTTTTTAACTGCATATTTTGCATGACATAATCCACATTATTATACTGTATTTTTATTTCTGATACTAGTATCATTTACATTTTGCCATAAAAGTAAAATAACAATCCCCAAACATGCGATTATTGCACAAAAAATTTCCCACCCGAAATGAAACACACATTTTGAGTGAGAAATTTTTAATTAAATATTGATTTTCGCATATCGTGGGATTAACATCCCACTTTTATGCTCATATCGGGGCGGGTCCCAAGGTCTTTCAACCACTTATGAGCAAAAGCTCATGTGTTTTAGACCTTTTGACCCTGGCATCATTAAATTAGGGTTCTCTCTTATTTTACAGATTTTCTTCAAAAAAATCCTGTAGTATTTTGAAAGCTGCTTCATCGTCCTCGCCTTCTATGTCAACCTGAACCTGCATCCCCTGTCTGACGCCAAGTCCCATAAGTGCCATGAGCTTTGTAGCCTCGGCTTTTTTTCCATTTGCTGAAACGGTAATTTTTGATTTAAACTGTTTTGCAATTTTAACAAGTTCACCTGCCGGACGGGCATGTATTCCTACTTCATCGGTAATTAAGTATACAAATGACTTCATAATATGCTCCTCTTTTTTTATGATAATAAAAGCATTTACATATTTTTGCCATTTTATACACCAAATTATTATTTCAGGCTGTCACATACTTCTTTTATACAGTCAGCGCATATATCTACAGCTTTATCTATCTCATCTTTGTTGATTATGAGAGGCGGATTAAAGTATATGACATCACCGAGCGGTCTTAAGAGCAGTCCGCGCTTTAAAGCTTTTTGATAAATCTGATAACCCGTTCTTAATTTTGAGTCATAACTTGCTTTTGTTTTTGCATCGGGAGTTACTTCCATAGCATTTATTAATCCGATATGCCTTATCTCACCGATATTATCAGAACCGCCAAGCTTTTCATTTAATTTCTGATTCAGATAAACAGAAGTTTCTGCCGCATTTTCCAATATATTATCTTCTCTTAATATTTTCTGGACTGCAAGGGCAGCACTGCAGCCAAGAGGATTTCCACTGTATGTATGGCTGTGCATAAATGCTTTTCCTTCACTGTATTCAGCATAGAAAGCATTATATATTTCATCTGTAGTGATTGTAATTGCCATTGGAATGTAGCCGCCTGTCAATCCCTTTGAAATACACATTATATCAGGACTTACACCGGCATAATCAAACGCAAACATTTTTCCGGTTCTTCCAAAACCTGTTGCAATTTCATCAGCAATTAAAAGTACACCGTAATCATCACATAATTTTCTGAGTTTTTTCAGATAAAGCGGCGGGTATATTCTCATTCCGGCACTTCCCTGCAAAAGTGGTTCTACAATCATAGCAGCAGTTTCACTTCCATGTTTTTCAAACATATCTTCTGCTGCTTTGAAACACTCACAGTTACAGTTATCACGATTTTTACCATATGGACATCTGTAACAGTCAGGAGCGTCAATATGCAATGTATCCATAAGCATAGGCTCATAAATTTTTGCATACAAATCTAGACTTCCGACAGACAATGCACCTATTGTCTCTCCATGATAACCGTCTGTAAAACACATAAATTTCCTGCGTTTTGTATTTCCTGTCTGATACTGATACTGAAAAGCCATCTTGAGCGCACATTCAATTGCCGCAGAACCGTTATCGGAAAAATTAAATTTTGTAAGTCCTTTTGGAATAATTTCTATTAACTGTTCGCAAAGTTTAATCGCCGGCTCATGTGTAAAATTTGCAAATATAACATGCTCAAGTTTATCTAGCTGCTCTTTCATTGCCTGATTTATTTTCTCATTACAGTGCCCGAGAAGATTACACCACCATGATGAAACAATGTCTATGTATTTTTTTCCTTCCTTATCATAAAGATAAACACCCTTGCCACGCTCTATTACTATAGGTTTAAGTGTTTCATAGTCTTTCATCTGAGAGCATGGGTGCCAGATATATTTAAGGTCCTTCTCTACGAGCTTCTCAATTTCCTCTGTCATTTTTTTCCTCTACTTTCCCTATCAATATTACTTGTATTGCTATATCATTTCAAATTTTCCTGTATCTTATGATGTTTAGTTCAAAAGCCCCCAATTACGAGCTTCGTGCTTCTGACCACCCGCATCATATTATTTTTTTAATATCTATATCAATGTCTGTGTCACCTGATTTAACAAGTGCCAGTATGTCAAGCCCGGTCTTATACTTTATCATCTTTATGTTATCTTCATGCATTATGTCACCTTTGATATAGTTATTTAAAATTATGCCTTGAATATCCATACCTTTTTGCTGCATGTAATATACGGTAAGCACAACACTGTTAATTGTTCCAAGTCCTGCATCTGCTACTATTATAGAAGGTAATTGAAGTTCTTTAACAATGTCTTCGAGCCAGATTTCCCTCTCATCAAAACATATCGGACATAAAATGCCGCCACTGCCTTCCATAACTATAGTGTCATATTTTTCAGCAAGTCTGTCATATCCGTCTTTTACAACTTCTAAATCAACAGGGTTTCCCTCTATTCTTGATGCAAGATGCGGTGAAACTGCCCTTTCATAAATATACGGACACATGCTTTCTACCGGCTGATTTATCCCTGATATATCCTTAACATATTTTGCGTCCAATGGAATGAGTTTTCCATCAGAATCATAACTGTTACCGCTCACAGCAGCTTTATAATAAGCTGCATTTCTTCCCTGTTCATTTAGCTTCTTTACAATCAGCGCTGTCACATAAGTTTTTCCTATATCAGTTCCTGTTCCCGTTATAAATATACCTTTTCCCATTGCTTTCTCCTTTTAATTCCACATATTCCTAAATACAGGACGCACTCTTTTTGTAAAAAATGCTGCAAAAATACAAAGCAGAATATCTCCCGGGACAGCAAGTATGAAACAGTATAAAATAAGCGGCCACAAAGCGATAGGACTTCCAATTACAAAATTACATATTATGTAATAATATATCATTCCGACGCCATACACGATAAAAAGTCCTGTAAAATTGGCTATAAGAATATTCTTTAAAGTAAATGAGCGGCTTTTTTCCACCATTCTTCCGGTAACATATGAAGCAATCATAAAACCGATAATATATCCGAAACTTGGTTTTAAAATATACCAGAAACCGCCGCCCTCACTGAATATAGGAAGACCGATAAGTCCAAGCAGAATATATATTCCAACACTTAAGGCACCCGCCTTTGAACCAAGCAGCAGTCCTGCAAGCATAGTAAAAAGAAACTGCAGTGTAAACGGTACTACAGGAATTGGAACTTTTATAAAAGCTCCGACAGCAATCATTGCTGTAAATAATGCACAGCAGGTTATTTCCTTAGTTGAAAACCTGGCTTTTGTAACATTTTTTGCATTCATCAGTAATTTTCTCCAATCTTTTGCCTGTTTTGATTTTTCACATAACATTACTATAAAAATATCTGTACAAATATAATCACGAGTTAAATTATAAATATAAAAAAGAGCTATGTCAACCATTAATTTAATTCAGGTTGACATAGCTGTTGATTTATTATTTTTTCTGACGGCAAACTTCAAAACCATGCAAAATATGATTTGCATAACAACTATTTTATAACATTAATTTTTCGCACTCTGTTTAAAATATTTCTTATATGCTACCAAAAACAGCACTACTGCAAGTGCAGCCGCAATATAATCAGTACATGGCTGGGTCATTGCAAGATGTTTTGGCGTATTGTTTACTACACTTATAGTAAGAAGAATTGGGAAATATATTATTCCCTGACGGCTCACTGACAATATGAGTGACGGAATAGCTGCTCCCATTGACTGTATCGCATTCATGAATACAAACAATATTCCAAGAATAGGTCCTGACATGATATATATTCTTGAAAATTCAAATGCATAGCCGAATGCTTCATCATTATCGAGGAAAGCCCTCGCAAGCGGAGCTGCCCCGATATAACATATTGCTGTCATAACACAGCTTAGTGCAAATGCAAATACGGTTGAAAACAGAAGAACTGATTTATACCGCTGTCTGTTTCCTGCGCCAAAACAATAACCAAGAAGCGGCTGTATACCTGTTCCGACACCGATAAGAAGCATGACTGCAATCATATTTACTTTCATTGCAACGCCAAGTCCGGCAAGCTGTAAATCTCCATGTTTTGCCATGAATGAATTTATTACGATATTTGAAACACTCATTAAAATACTGTTCAATGATGCGGGTATACCGATTGCAAATACACCGCCTATTATTCTTTTTTCAAATGAATAATCAGAAAGCTTAATTGAAAGCATTGATTTCTTAGATGATAAATGTACTGCATAAAAACACGCTGAAAAAACATTTCCAAGTACGGTTGCGATTGCAGCTCCTGCCACATTCCATTTAAATCCCAAAATCATAACAGGGTCTAGCACGATATTTATAAGATTACCGATTATCATGCCAAGCATTGCAATATTTGCCTGGCCTTCTGAACGGATAATATTACTGAATGCATTGCTTATTATAAGAAACGGAATACCAAAAGCAACTATTGCAAGATACTGCACTGCATAATCTATAGTTGCATCACTTGCGCCAATAGCACGACATATCGGCACTCTGAAAATCAAAATAAATATAAGTGCGATAACACCAATCGTTGAACTTGTCCAGAAACAAAACGATGATGTCTTCTTCGCAATTTCATTTTTGCCCTCACCGAGCATTCTGCTAATAAGTGAAGTTCCGCCGATTCCAAACAGCATACCAATTGCCATGAACAGTAAAAACGCCGGTGTTGCAACTGAAACTGCCGCTACCATAAGTGCATTTTTTGTCTGTCCGATGAAAAATGTATCTGCCAGATTATAAACAAGCACCATAAGCATACTTATAACAGATGGCAGAACATTATAAAGAACCGCTTTTGGAACCGGGGCATCTCTGAATATTTTCTGTGTTTTATCTTCCATATTTACTCTCCATTCTTTTATTTACTAATACATGATAAATAAGCATCTGCCATATTATCTGAATATACAACTTTCTTTGAATTACCTATATCAAATAATTTATACTTCGTCATG
>CAJJNI010000048.1 GCA_905193085.1 uncultured Lachnospiraceae bacterium
TTATATAAAAAAATAATGAGGCTGTATCCTTACGAATATCAAACCCCATTACTTTATTTCTGATAAATATTAGTCTGCTGTATATTCTTTTTCTACAATAACGCTTCCGTCAGAAGAAACATACTGAATTCTTACAACAGGATTTGCATCATTTGTTGCTTCTTTGAGACTGTTTGCAACTTCCTTGAATGTGTCTGCCTGGTCATCTAAACCTGTCTCTAATGTCTGAACCATAGAATCATCAAAATCAGCTTTGGCAATTGTTTCATACGTATATACATAGATAAGAGCATTTCCTTCTGCCTTAATATCAATGCTCATTCCGCTTTCGCTTAAGCTTGATTTAAGTTCAGCAAGCTGTGACTGTAATTCATCTGAATTAACATACTCTTCAACAGTTTCATAACTTCCTGTTACATCAGATGATGAATCATTACCGGCATCAATATCTGCTGCATTATCTGAGTCATTATCTGCTTCATTATCTGCTTCATCATTCTTATCTGCAGATTCCTCTTTCTTAGTGTCATTACTCTTGTCAGCATCATCACTGCTGCTTCCACAACCTGTGAATGCAAATAACATTGAAAATACTGTTAATGCACACATTCCTTTAATAAACTTTTTCTTCATCTTAACTCTTCCTCCATCTTTTTATTTTATGCCTCAGAAGCCTTTTCGACTTCTGTAATAGCTGATTTCTGCATTGGAATACGACAATTTTTGTTGCTTCCAAATTCAACAATTACATCATTTTCTGTAATATCAATTACCACACCGTAAAATCCACTTGTTGTAAGTACGCTGTCGCCTACTTCCATTTCTCTAATCATCTGTTGAAGTCTCTTCTGCTCTTTTTTCTGTGGTCTTATCATAACAAGATACATAAATCCCAAAATTGCCACAATATAAACTACCATTACTATAAGCTGCATTATAATATCCTCCATTTCCATTTTTCTAATAACATTGTACTATTATACACAAAATCCGGCTACTATTCAAGGACTTTTTTAATCCTGCTCATGAAATCCTTCTATTTTAGCTTTTTTGTATTCAGAATATCTGCCTTCTTTTATTGCTTCTCTTATTTCTTCCATCATTGTATTGTAGAAATATAAATTATGAAGCACACAAAGACGCATTCCAAGCATTTCTTTGGCTTTAAGGAGATGTCTTATATAAGCTCTGCTGTAATTTCTGCATGCAGGGCAGTCACATGTCTCATCTATAGGTTTTGAATCCAGTTCATACTTCTGGTTAAAGAGATTTCGTTTTCCCTGATTTGTGTAAACATGTCCGTGTCGTCCATTTCTGCTCGGATATACACAGTCAAAGAAATCAACACCTCTCTCAACACTTTCAAGAATATTTTCCGGTGTACCAACTCCCATAAGATATGTTGGTTTCTCCAATGGAAGATACGGAACTGTCTTCTCAATAATATTATACATTTCTTCGTGTGATTCACCTACTGCAAGTCCGCCTAATGCATAACCGTCCAAATCAATCTCTGAAATAGCTTTTGCATGATTTATTCTTATATCTTCAAATATTCCGCCCTGATTAATTCCAAATAAGAGCTGGTTTTTATTTATTGTATCTTCTCTTGAATTTAATTCCTGCATTTTGTTTTTACAGCGGACCAGCCACCTTGTTGTTCTGTCTACGGAATTCTGCATATATTCTCTTGTTGCCGGATGAGGCGCACATTCATCAAATGCCATTGCTATTGTTGAAGCAAGATTTGACTGAATCTGCATACTTTCTTCCGGTCCCATAAAAATCTTTCTTCCATCAACATGTGAACGAAAATGAACTCCCTCTTCCTCTATCTTTCTTAATTTTGCAAGTGAAAACACCTGAAAACCGCCTGAATCAGTAAGTATAGGTTTATCCCAGTTCATAAATTTGTGAAGTCCGCCCAGTTTTTTTACAACTTCATCTCCTGGTCTTACATGAAGATGATATGTGTTTGACAATTCTATCTGTGTCTTTATTTCTTTTAAATCAGTTGTTGCAACAGCACCTTTTATCGCCGCTGCAGTTCCGACATTCATAAATACCGGTGTCATAATTGTCCCATGAACTGTTTCCATTATTGCACTTTTTGCATTTTTATCTCTATATAAAATCTTATACATTTTTAATTCTCCATTTTTTATAATTCTTCCCTGAATCTTGCTTCTTCTATAAATTCAGGTGTCTCTGTGCCATTTGCATTTCTGATTGCAGCACGACGATTTGTTATTTCTTTTAATTTTTTGGCATGTTCCCTGTCAAATCTTGCAAAGGCATCAACAAACAACGGCTGATGTTTTAAACTTTCTCTTATTTCTTTAACAGGAGTACAGTATGTTGCCATAATCTCCCTTACGATTTTATTTAATCTTACAGAACCGGCAACTTCATTTTTAATCCAGATTGCATAATCCATTGCAAAACAGTCCGCAAAATTGTTTCTTGCTCTTTGAAGCTGTGAACCTATCTTTTCTTTTGCCTGGTCTGACAAATCACGGTTTTTCTTATAAAACTGGATATAATCATAATATTCTGATGTAAGTGACCTTTCAGAAACAACATTCCAGTAATTTCCCTGAATTTTTTTACAGAGCTGCCACCTGAAAGAGCCTGCCGCAGCTACAACCAGATCTTTCAAATCCTGTTTTGTAAATGCAGGGAATGTAAATCTTCCCGGTGTATCTCTTCGTTTTCCGTCTATCTCCTGCCACATACGGCTGTGTGCACCGACAACAGGCATGAGAACAATATCCGGAAACACCTGTTTATTAATAACCATATTTACAATACCATTTTCTCTGCTGTCGTACAGCTGTTCTCTGTGGAACACTGAAAAATCCTGGTGTAACAGCCAGTCTATTGCATCTGATAATGCCTTGTCAGTCACATACATTGAAGCTACATCACTTCCAAGTGACTCCTGCGTAAGAACCGGACAGAAAACACTTAATTCACCATTTGTAAGTCGGCTGTTCATTCGCATAAAGTTCTGTATTTCATAATTAATTTTAAGTTCTTTTTTGCTTAAATATTCAGTCTTTTCTTCTTCGGTAATTTCGCCCCTTCTTGCCTTATCATTAATATAATCTTTGTAATCCATGTCCAGGTCATTTCTTGAAGGCTGCTTCTCACCGGCATATATTGCATGAAGCCACTGTCTTATAGTATATACAGATGCATTATTACTTTCACCTGGCTGTGATAAAGACATAAGCTGATTTAAAGTTTCTTCCTTAAACATTGTCTCATCAACAACACCGAAGTTCAGGAATAAATCAAGGACAACTCCGTCTGCATTTTCTTCTTCTGATTTTATAAATACTTTTTCATATAAATCATAGAATCTTGCACTTAATGTTCTTCTTAACTTTCTGGCATCATCATCAGCACTTTTCTTGTCCGGCATTTTCTTAAATGCATTCAGGCTTTCCAGAAATGCATTTTTATCTTCATCATTTATTTCAACAAATTCGAAAATCTTCTGTAACATATTTACCGGTTCATTAAATCCATATATTGCACCGGCAGAAACACCTGACTCTTCTTCATCTTCATTGCTGTCAAATAACTTCATTTTTTCATCGAAAATCTGATAACATTTTTCTGTATTAAATCTGAGCGCAATTCCTGCTGCCTGTACTTTTTCTTCTATGTCGTGCGCAAATGCAAGTATCTTCTTTATCTGTCCTACAAGCACATGCAGATTATTTATATCATCTGATGAACTTTCTAACAATTGAACAAATATACTAAACAAATTATCTCCACTCTCATCTGCAACAAGTACTAAAATTCTTTCAAGTTCCTCCTGCAGATTACCTGCCTGAGGATATATTTCAAAATATAAATCAACTGCTTTTTTAAGATGATAAATACATATATCATCTGAAGATTCAAAAAATTCTTTTTTTATCTCATCATCTACAGTATTAAATGCCTTAAAATAATTACGGTCAGTCTGCTTTGGAAGATTGTATTCAGAAACTGAAACATCTTTTAAGGCGAGACTTAACACCGGTTTTTTAGATTTTTGTTTACAATATGCAAGATAACTGAAATACTGTTTTTTAACAAATGCCTGAATTTTAAGTAATGACTCATACATTAAATCAAATTTTATTACTTTATTTGACACTTTTCCAACTATATTGTTCATCAAAACCTGAAGATTTGATTTATTTTTCTCCAAAAGCTGCTGTATCTGATCATCCCCCATGACCTTTAACTGCATAAAAATATTATTATTTTCATCCTGCAAAATCAACACTCCTATCTTTTTTCATTATAAACAATATGATACCACATTTTTGTTGTTTAGTGAAGAAAAATAAAAAATATATTGTGTCAGAAACAATTTTCAGTTATACTTATGTCAAAATAAGTTGAAAAGAGGGTTTTTTATGGCAGGTTCGTCATTTGGAAATATTTTTAAAATTACTACATGGGGAGAATCCCATGGAGCAGGCATTGGAGTAATTGTCGATGGCTGTCCGGCAGGATTAGCCCTTTGTGAAAATGATATACAGAAATTCCTTGACAGACGCAAACCGGGTCAGTCAAAATTTACTACTGCAAGAAAAGAAGATGATGCGGTAGAAATACTTTCCGGTGTGTTTGAAGGCAAAACTACAGGAACTCCAATCTCAATGATTGTCTATAATAAGACACAGCGTTCTTCTGATTACAGCGAAATAGCAGGTTACTATCGTCCGGGACATGCTGATTATACATTTGATGAAAAATATGGTTTCAGGGATTACAGAGGCGGCGGCCGCTCTTCCGGCCGTGAAACAATCGGTCGTGTTGCAGCCGGTGCAATTGCAAATAAATTATTAAATGAACTTGGTATTGAAGTAACTGCTTATACTTCTTCTATTGGAAACATTTCAATCAATCGTGATAATTTTGATTTTGATGAAATACAGAATAACAGACTTTACATGCCTGATAAGGAAGCTGCATTAAAGGCCGGGGAATACCTTAATAAATGTATTAAAGAAAAAAACAGCAGCGGCGGCAGTGTTGAATGTATTATCAAAAATGTTCCTGCCGGAATTGGAGACCCTGTATTTGAAAAATTAAATGCCAATCTTGCAAAAGCAATCTGTTCAATCGGTGCAGTTAAGGCATTTGAAATTGGTGACGGAACAAGTGTTTCTAAAGCTACCGGCCTTGAGAATAATGATAGTTTTTATTATGATGAGCAGCATAATGTAAAGAAACAGACAAATCATGCCGGTGGAATTTTAGGAGGAATAAGTGATGGCAGTGATATTTTCCTTCGTGCTTCTTTTAAACCAACACCTTCAATTTACGCAAAGCAAAATACAATTAACAAAGCCGGTGATAATATTGAAATAGAAATAAAAGGACGTCATGACCCGATAATTGTGCCAAGAGCTGTTGTTGTTGTTGAGGCAATGGCTGCAATTACAGTTTTTGACTCTCTTCTACTGAATATGAGTGCAAAGCTTGATAAAATAAAAATTTATTACCAGTTATAAACTAAAAAACAGCTCCGTAAAAATTTGTTAAATCAATTAGTCCGGAGCTGTTTTTTAGTTTATTTTTAATGATGTCAGAATCAAAAGTTACCAATTATGATGTCTACGGATTGCTCCGCATCTTACAGTTTCTTTACAACTATAGAATTTGGTGTCTCTATCTTAATTGGAGGACCATTCATAATGAGTGTCTTTTTCTTGAAATCTATAGCGAACAATGTTATTGTATTTGATTCATGATTAAGTGATATTACATGCTTATCATCAGGGAATATATCAATATCTTTCGGATATTCTCCTCCTACAGGCAATACAAATTCACGGGTTAACTTTCCGTTTCTTCCATCAATTTTAAATACACAGATACTGTTATCTCCTGCATTGGAACATAATAAATACTCGCCATCAGATGAAAATTTCATTGCCGCAGCCGCGCAGCCTGTTGCATGTTCATTATTTAATGTACTGATTGTCTGTATCTTTTCAAAACTCGGAGTTCTTCCTTCTCCATCATACTTATATACATTAACATAATTCTTAAGCTCACATATGAGATAAGCATACTGACCATCTTTACTGAAAAGAATATGTCTCGGTGCGGATTCAAGCTCACATCTTAATATATCGACTAGCGAAAGCTTTCCTGTCATTTTGTTAATACGATATATATTTACATGGTCAACTCCCAAATCTACAACGCACAAATATTTTTCACACGGTGTAAGCGTCGCACAGCTGATATGTGGTCTGAAATTTCTCTCGGCAACACTGCCAAGACCTTTATGAAAAATACCATCGAGAATTCTTCCTACAGCACCATTTTCAAGAAGTTCCATAACAGTAACCTTACCATCATGATAACCTGATATAAATAAAAATTTATCTTTGCTGTCTGTTGACAGATGACAGCCTCTCATTCCTTCTATAGATGCTCTGTTGATTGTTCTCAAATCTCCATCTTCAAGAATTTCAAACGCTTCTACACCTTCATCAGCAATAGAATACAGATATTTTCCATTTGAAGAAACAACAACATCTGAAGGATTATTGATTGGTACTACTTTTCGCTCCTTCATTCTGCCTGTCTTGATATCCATATCAAAAATGTGAATTCCAAGACTGCTTCCATGTGTATATGTGCCAACATATGCTATATATTTATCCACTTATATGCCTCCTTATTCATATCAAAAAATTTCTCCTACTGAGTTAATATTTCAGGCAGAACATTAATCGGCTTGTCCTGTATTAAAAGCTGTGCTCTGCTGTTGCTGTAATGGACATCATCATTTATTACAACTATGTTATTTCCCTTAAAATATGAAAGACAATTCTCTATATTACCTGAATTGACATTTGCACCACATATTAAAAGTGTGTCTGCTCTTGCTATTTCTTCCATAGCTCTTGTCATTATACTGTTATCTATCATTTCACCAAACAGAAAAACTCCCGGACGAATCACAGAATTACATTCAGTACAAAGCGGAACTCTGTGTGCAGACCTTACATATTCCAAATCGTATGATTTTCTACAATGACCACAGTAATTATTATATATACTGCCATGAAGCTCAATCACATCCTCACATCCGGCTCTTTTTGCAAGAGAATATATACCTGTAGTAATAACAGTATTTATAAGTCCCTTCTTCTGCAGGCCGGCAACTGCCTTATATGCCTCATCAGGCTCTCTGTCTGTTGAAATCATTTCCTTTTTGTAGAAATCAAAAAACTGCTCTTTTCTTGTTGAATAAAATGATGTATTAAAAATCTCTTCCGGAGAATCACCATATTTCATCTCCATTTCATATGCCCAGTCAGATTCGTGCATGGAAGGATAACCATTTTCAACCTGCATTCCACTTCCAATTATACATACAGTGTACTCACTGTTATTAATTATATCGTTTAATCTGTCAAGTTTCTTATCCGAAAACATCATAAAGATTCCTCCTTCCCACTTTTTAGAAATCTTTTTATCTTTTTGAAAGTACTTTTAAAAGATTTATAAATATAATATTATCTAATATTATTTTATCAAATTCCCACAATTTTTTCAAGGTTTCAGGCACTTATATGAACAAAATCATCATATACTATGTTTTCACTTTAAGCGACCGTTCTTTTTGCTTTTCAACTTTGAAATCAGAACAACGCATGCTCTCTCTTCAACAACTATCTCTGATTCAACTTCTATTTCTGCCACCTGCTCATTTTCTTCAAAAGCGGTATTGACAACTCTGTACCAGCCCATCTTTTCAGGAATTTTTGGGAGCGCAAATTTTTGAGGCATCCAATTCATATTCAGTGCTATGTAAATAAATCTTCCATAAGTTTTTTTATCATAGTACATTATGGCAAAATGCCTGTCACTTGGATGAAATTCCATATTCCACGGTTTTTCACCATGATATGATATAAACGGATAATTTTTTAAAATTCCACTTGTATTTTCCCATTCATTTGTACACCAGATATTTTTGTTAGATTTTCTGATTGAAATAAGTTTCTTCACAAACTGCTGCATATCATCATAAATACGTGGCGGATTCCAGTTTACCCAGCCATTCACATTATCCTGACAATATGCATTATTGTTTCCTTCCTGCGAATTACATAACTCATCACCTGCCAGAATTGCAGGTATTCCTTTTGAAAACATAAGCATAACCCATGCATTTTTCATCTGTCTTTTTCTTAAAGATAATATTTTCTTCTTTCTTGTTTTACCTTCTGCACCGCAATTCCAGCTGAAATTATAATCGGTTCCATCAAGATTATCTTCACCATTTGCTTCATTATGCTTCTTTTCATAGGAAACCATATCATACATCGTAAAACCATCGTGACTGCATATATAATTTACAGAAGAATAATATTTATCATCTTTTCGCATAAGATATGCCGTCTCTTCGCTTCTTCCCATATCACTTTTCAAAAATGAACGGACAGCCTGTTTATACTGTTCTGTAGATATTGCAAAATGTCTGTTATAATTATTATCTGACTCCTTATTTTTATCAGATATTTCACAAAGATAATTTGCATAAATTTTTACATCTGACAAATATGGGTCGTTGACTATCTCTGATATATCAGACACTTCACCCGTCAGATGAAAACCATCAGCCATGTATTCGCAGGTCCAGAATCTTAAACAGTCCAAAATAAAGCTTACTGATATATCTTTCGTGAAATAAAACTCAAAAATTATCTCCATATTATTTTTGTGGAGTTCTCTTACAAGCTCTTTTAGCTCTTTTGATGCATCGGATGAATATGCATAGGCATTTTTGACACTGAAATATCTGTTTTCGAGCGAATATCCCCAATAATTGCATTTATATTGCGGACTTAATTTATCTGCTTTGAAATCGTCTCTCTGTGCAATTGCATCAACAAATTCATAAACAGGCATTAACTCTATCTGGTTAATTCCTAAATCAATCAAATATGGTATTTTTTCCATGATGCCCCTGAATGTTCCACGAAATTGAGCTTTTGATGAGACATGCTTCGTAAAACCTCTTGCATGCATTCTGTATAATATAACTTCTCCCATAGGTAATCCGGGATTCTTTGTGCCCTGCCAGTCAAATGGCTTTAACACAGCAGATTTAACATTTTCAAAATCTATATTTGTTCCAAATCTTTTTGTATTTTTCAAACAGACCGTATAATCATCAATTTTTTTCTCCCCATCAACTTCATAATAATATTCTAATTCATCTGTATCTATGTCTTCAACTAATACAGAGGCTACACTCCCATACATATAATCTTCCGTAACATCTATACTACATATCTGCATTTTGTTTTTTTCATTAAAAATGCAGAGACTGATACTCTTCGCCGGACCGGTTACTGCACAAAATTGTACTCCATCCGATGTTTTAGTCACGCCAAGGGGATATGGCTGACCTTTTTTGTATTTTATCAATTTTTTCAAATGTCTGTTTCCCCTCTCTGTATCTTTTTTATTTTCTATTCGCAATTATAACACGAACTGTCTGAATTGTATATTAAATTTGAATTATTTTCTATTTTTATATTTAAAATTATTACTTTTTCTATTATAATTTAAAATATTTGTTAATCACAAGGAGAACATAAATGAACCGCACATTTACTTATAATATAACATCTGATGACGAAGGAAAAAGCATATCTTTTTTCTTAAGGGAATTTGGATTTTCCCACCATATTCTTGTATCTTTAAAAAAAACACCCGGGAGTGTTGTATGCAATGATGAGCCGGTTTTTTTGAATACAGTTTTAAAAAAAAATGATATCCTTAAAATATATTACACAGAAGAAGGCCGTTCTGAAAATATTGTACCTTCTGATATTCCTCTTGATATTGTTTATGAAGATGAAGATATTATTCTTATAAACAAGCAGGCAAAAACACCTGTACACCCATCTATAAGACATTATGAGAACACAATAGCAAAGGGACTTTGCAGTGATTTTCGAAAAAAGAATGAATTATTTAATGGCAGATGTATTAACAGGCTTGACGTAGATACGACAGGACTGATTTTAATAGCAAAGCATGCGGTAAGCGGTGCGATATTATCATCTGACATGACAAAGCGCAAAATTCACAGACAATACCTTGCGATAGCGGAGGGAATGACTGCAAAGACCGGCAGAATATGTGCACCGATAGGCAGAGCAGATAACTCAATAATTGAGAGGAAAATTGATTTTGAAAACGGTGATTATGCTGTAACCAATTATGAGAGGCTGGCTTATAATAACGGTTATTCGCTCATTATGTTAAAGCTTGAGACAGGACGGACACACCAGATAAGGGTTCACATGAATTATATTAATCATCCACTTCCAGGTGATTATCTTTATAATCCGGTTTACGATAAAATAAACAGACAGCCGCTTCATTCCTACAGACTTGAATTTGTACACCCTGTAACAAAGAAATCCATGGAATTTTATGCGCCGCTGCCTGATGATTTTAAAGTCTTTCTTTAATTTTTTGCTGCCGCCTGATGATTTTAAAGTCTTTCTTTAGAATTATTCTTCTTCGGCGGTTATTATAATCTTTCTGTCCTTACATTCTAATTTAATACGCTTGCCTTTTACACCGATAGCGTCAAGATATTCTTTTGGAATCTGGACTCTTCCGGCACGGTCTAACACTGCATACTCTTCATGTACAATTTCATTATTGTATTTTTGCAGTGTTTCTTCCTGCTCTGAAAGCAGTTCTATATTTTCAAGCTCTTTGGCATAATCTTTTTTCATGATAAACTCGCTGCTCATTTTTCCATCCCGTATTGAAATAACGCGGTTTACCTTTTTTGTAAGCTCCATATCATGTGTAACTATTACAACTGTTATGCCCCATTCTTTATTTACTTTCCTGAAAACATCTAAAATATAGTTACCTGTTTTTGAATCAACTGAACCTGTAGGCTCATCAGCGAGAAGAATTTTTGGCTTGTTGGCAAGTGCTATTGCAAGCGCAATTCTCTGCTGTTCTCCACCTGATAGCTGGCTTAATTTACTGTCTTTTTTATCGGACAGCCCAACAAGCCCGAGTAACTCCGCTGCTCTTTTTTCTTTATCTTCCGGATTGTCAAAAATCATCGGCATCTGGATATTTTGTATTGCAGTAAGATAAGGCAGCAGATTTCTTGCATTATTCTGCCATACAAACCCGACAGTTTTACGCTTATAATCAACAAGCTCTTTTTCTGTCATTGTAAATAGATTTTTTCCATCAACAAAAAGCTTTCCGGCTGTCGGTTTGTCAAGTCCGCCTATCATATTTAAAAATGTCGATTTACCGCTTCCACTGTTACCGACTATTGCCATAAGCTCTCCTTCTTCTATAGTTATATCAAGACCCTGGAGAGCAAGAACTTCGATATCTTTTGATTTATATATTTTTACAAGATTGTCACACTCTATTAAATAATTATTTTCCACTGATTATTTCACCGTCCTCCAGCTCGTACACAACATCTCCTACCGACATCAGACCGACATCATGAGTTGTCATAACAACAGTTACACCTTCTTTTTCAACAAGTTCCTTGAAAATTTTTACAACCTGAAGACTTGTATTAGTATCAAGTTCGGCAGTAGGCTCATCAGCAAAAATCAGTGCCGGTCTGTGTGCAATTGCCCTTGCTATTGCAACTCTCTGCTGCTCTCCGCCTGACATTTCCATAGGCATATGATTCATTCTCCCAAGAAGTCCTACCATCTTGAGACATTCTTTTACTCTTTCGTCCCTGTTTTCATTTACACCGGCAAGCCGGAGCGCATATTCGACATTTTCATATGCACTCATAATCGGTATAAGGGCAACTGACTGGAATACAAAACCTATCTTGTTTCTTCTAAGCGTGACAATTTCTTCCTCAGAAAGTGAGGAGAATTTTAAATCGTTTAAATAAATTTCTCCCGCTGTAGGCTTATCAAGTGCACCAAGCAGATTCATAAGCGTAGTTTTTCCAGAGCCTGATTTTCCTCTTAGTATAGTAAGTTTTCCTTTTGGTATTGTTATGTTGATGTTATTAAGAGCGCAAAATGTAGTTTTATCAGGCATTTCAAATTTTCTTTCAAGATTTTCTGTTTTCATTAAAGTTTCGTACATTAGTTCACCCCTAATCTTCCCCAAGCTTAATTGCCTGTGTAATTTTAATTTTCTTAATAATATTTCCAAGAACCGCCATGCAGATTCCAATTACAAATACTACAACAAAATACATTTTGACAATGTCGCCGCCTGCGGTCATCACCCTTAACGGAATTGATTCGTTTGTTGCAGAATATGCAATCTGGATAAGCGGAATGTATAATTTTGATGCAATAAAACCAATTACTGTTCCGGTAATGATTGTCGGAAGAGTTATAAAAATCTGCTCAAATATAAGCATATTTAAAATTTCTCTCATTGTCATACCCATTGCCCTGAAAATACCAAACTGCAGAGCTCTTGCTTTTATTGACAATACCCAGTAAATCATAAATCCTGCTCCGCACAAAACGAGCACAACTACAAAACCAACAGTTAAAATACCGTTTGTACCCTGAATTACAGGGTCATTTTTCATCTCAATTATCTGTTCTTTAGTATCTTTGAACATATTTAACTTAATATTTTTGTCTGCAATAAAATCATAAACAGGCTGTGTTGACTTTTCCATTTTAATCCATACCTGATATGGTAAAACTCCGTCTATACTCTGAAGTCTGCTAAGATGTGATACGATAAGAAAATTGTCCATTTCATTTTCAGAACCGTCTGAATTAGTTTCGGTAACTTTCTTTTCATATCCCGGCCAGTAATCTACAAAACCGTAAATAACTCCTCTTACACTCTGTTTAGTTTCAGTCATAAACATTACAACATCTCCGAGTTTATATCCAAGCTTGTCTCTAAAGTTAGTTGAAACCAGCACAGCACTCGTATTTTGTGAAATTGCATTTAAATAGTTATACCAGTGTGTCGGAAGAAGTGTACTGTCTTCAAACCAGGCTGTCTGGCCAAAATCTTTTGTATTGATTCCCATAAGTGTTACTTTCTGGCTTTCAACTTTTTCATCAGAAGTCTGAACGCTGATTGAAGCTTCATTTGTAACATAAACTTTGGCAATATTTTTAACGCCTTCAATTGTTTTATATTTTTCAATATCAGGCTCTGTATAATCATCTGCATTTACTGCACCTGCTGCCTCTGATTTATCATTTTCATCATCACTCTTGCTGCTATCTGATTCATCTGATTTCTGTGTATCTTTATCCTGTGAATCCAAATCAGCTTCTACTTCATCTGACGCAGAATTATCTGTCGTATCATCATTTTGTGACTTGTCGTTATCGTCCCATTTCTCCATAAGGACTATATCAGCACCATTTGCATAGCTTATCTGATTTTCCTCGTTTGTATTTATTGTCCTTGCAGTCCTTGCATTGAAAATTCCAAGTGCAATTGTAAGAATAAGAAAAATCATAATAAAATACTGTTTGTTTTTTGAGCGGATAACCTGTAAAAATGACGCATAGGACTCAGGTTTCCATTTATTTTTGTTAATTTTAAATATAAGACCTGTTATAAGAGGGATAATTCTTAATGCCACAAGGCCTGCACCGACAATAAACAGTGAAGAACTTAAAAATAATAACGGGTCCATATTTGCACCGGCTGCTGCTTTCTTCACCAAATCAGCTTTGTTACTGTTAAAAGTATAGAAACCATAAAGTGAAACAGCAAG
>CAJJNI010000049.1 GCA_905193085.1 uncultured Lachnospiraceae bacterium
CATCATTCAGCACAAAACCTTTTGTAATGTACTCTTTCAATGTTTTTGTCGCCCACTGTCGAAAATGTGTAGCCTTCTTAGTATTAACTCGATATCCTACAGCTATAATTGCATCTAAATTGTAACATTTTACATTTCTTTTAACATTACGTTTTCCCTCATTTTGAACTACCGAGAATAACTCGGTAGTTGCATTTTCCTCCAATTCTTTTTCTTTATAAATATTTTTTAAATGTAAAGAAATATTGTCTGTTGTACAATCAAATAAATCAGCCATTACCTTTTGTGTCAACCAAAAAGTATCTTCTTTAAACATTACATTCACACAAATATTAGTGCCTTCCACCTGATATAAAACAACTTCATGTTCTTGGTTCATTTATTCACCCCCATATTCTTACCTTTTATAAAACATATCACTTTATCTTCTAATGTTCACATTTATTTTCTATAATTTCCATTATAACAATATAAGTCACAAAATATCATTTATTTTTTATGGCACAAAAAAAATATATATAATAGCTTCTCAATAACAATTCTGAATCTAATCATAGCACAAACAAAACTGTTTGTCCATATATTTTTAGAACATTTGTTCGTTTTAGTTTCCCCGGTATTTTCTCAATATATTCTGTGCTTTTCTATATTCCGGATAATATTTTTCGACTTCTTTCCAAAACTGCTTTGAATGGTTCATGTGTATACGATGGCACAATTCATGCACTATCACATAATCCATCAGTTCGTCCGGCATGAAAAAAAGTCTGTAATTGAAGTTTAAATTCCCTAAGCTGCTACAGCTCCCCCAGCGTGTTTTCTGGTTTCTTATAGATATTCTTCCATATGTTACACCCATGATATTACAGTAATAATCCGCTTTCTTTTTGAACATTTCTTTTATCATATTGCGTTCACTTTGTTTCAGTTCGTCAAATGGCGGAATTTCATAAACATAACCACCTTTACTTTTATCATACATAAATTAATCATCTCCTGTCCGCACACATAGAAACACCCCCGGCATTTCTGCCGAGGGCATCTCAATTTATAGGAAAACATGAAAAAGGAGCTAGTTCAAGGTCTGTGACCATCTAATCCATATCTTACTTATAATTTTATTATTTCTAATTAACCAAAATATCTCTTAAGCAGACCGGCAAAAGCTTTACCATGTCTTGCTTCATCACGAGCCATCTCATGAACTGTGTCATGAATTGCATCAAGGTTCGCTGCCTTAGCACGCTTAGCTAAATCAAACTTACCTGCTGTAGCACCGTTCTCTGCTTCGACTCTCATCTCAAGATTCTTCCTGGTACTGTCTGTAACAACTTCTCCAAGCAATTCAGCAAATTTAGCTGCATGTTCTGCTTCTTCATAAGCTGCTTTCTCCCAATAAGAACCAATTTCAGGATAGCCTTCTCTGTAAGCTACTCTTGCCATTGCAAGATACATTCCAACTTCTGTACACTCTCCATTGAAATTAGCTCTTAAGTCAGCCATTATATCTTCACTTGCTCCCTGCGCAACACCTACGACATGCTCAGCAGCCCATGTCTGCTCTCCTGTCTGTGCTGTAAATTTAGAAGCAGGTGCATTACACTGAGGACATTTTTCCGGTGGTTCGTCTCCTTCATGAACATAACCACACACTTGACATACATATTTCATATATTTATCTCCTAACTACTATCAACTTATTTAACAAATTTAATATTAATTCAAAATCATTAAATTAATTCTTTTTTTATATATAATTTAATAACTATTTAGATTTTACCTTATTTGCTAATTATTGTCAATAGTTTTTTTTATTTTTTTCTTGATTGAAAATACACAAATTTTTCAATAGCATCTGTTATGTTTGAAAATACTTCTTTTGGTGCCGCATCAATGTATTTTCTCAATATTTCTTCTTCCTGATGCTTGTATCTTCCATAAAAGATATCATATAAATTATGTCCGCGGACATAAATTTTTATACTCTCCATGTTCTTTTTTATATCTTCTTTTGACTTTATTCTTATTCCGGTTACGCGGCACATCTTCTTAACGCTTGGTAATTTATAAAGATAAGTTTTAAATTTCTTGTACAATATATTGTAAAATTCTTCTTCTGTTTTAACTACACCAATTTTAGCCATTACCGATGGCTCAAGAAAATAGTTTTCAAATGAATAATATTTAAGCACAAGCACATTTTCAGGTTTTATACGCATAATATTTTCATCTTCATAAGCCCTTTGTCCATAATAATTACAAAGCTGGTTAACAAGTGTTTTAGGATTTTTTCCATCACTGTCCCTAATCATCAAAAACTGGTCTTTTATGTATAATTTATTTATGTATTTTAAATTTGCATATGTTTTTATGTTAGTGCAGCTGTTAGTCTGTATTATTGCTATTCGCTGAAGATTGCCATTTTCATCATATATTTCTGAATAATATTTTTCAAGCAGGAGAGGCAGACGGTTTTTGTCCTGCTTACCTTCAACAATAAATACAAAACTCACATTCATCAAATCATTTGCTGTATAACCCAAATCATCAAGAATTTCATCTATGTCCGCATTTTCCCTTACTTCTGTATAACATTCTTCATCAAGAACAACCTGTTTAATCTGTTTTGAAGAAAAATTAAACAGCATATTAGGTGAATGCGTTGTAAAAAACACCTGATTTTTATTTGACAGCCTGTAAAGTATTTCACTTGCTGTCTTCTGAAGCTGTGGGTGCAGATAAATTTCCGGGTCTTCCATCATAACTATCGAAGGAAGTTCTCCTTCTTCCTCTATATAAGCCTCCAACAGGCATAAAATATAAATACTTTTCATGCCCGCACCCATATTTATCATTGAGCCTTCCGTATGACGCTCATTATTTACAACAACAGTGTGAAGACGGCTTACCTGTTCAAAATCAAAATCGACAACATATTTTATATCCTGATAATAACTGCTGTTTTTGTGAAAATATTTATTAATTCTTTCTGTAAATGCTGTAAGATTTGTATTATACAGCTTATACTTGAGCAGAACTGCGGTTTCATGCACATTAAGCTCACGCGCCGGCTTTTCAAGTATTTCTTTCATGCACGAAAAACACTGATTGCATTTTTTTGTTTTGTCATAAAGACATAAATTATCCTGCAAATCAACAAGTTCGCTATTTCCCTGCAAACTGAAAATATCTTCTTCTATAGCTGATAAATCACGCGTTACATCTATATAATATACATTTGGGAAAACATCTTTGATATACAGATTTTCTTTGCCATTTATATCTGTATACATTATGTCTTTCTGCGGATTAGCTGTAAACACAAATGACAATTCACCTGTTTCCTGATTATAGTCAGGAAGTCTTTGCACAAATTCTTCATACCATAAATCATAATTTGTTCTTGAACTTACTTTTTCATTCTGATTTAACCTGTGCAAATCATCTTCTGTTATCTCAAATGTTATTTCTATTCTTATATCCTGGGTGGAATCACAATAACATCTGTCCTCAAGCGGAACATACCCAAGTGCGGTTCTTATCGCATCTAAAATAAGTGTTTTACCACAGTTATTTTTACCTACCAGTATTGCAGCAGATTCTATATCCTTCATCTGAAGATTTCTTATCACTTTATAATTTTTAACAGAACATGCTACTATTTTCATCCAAACACCTCATTTATTATTTACTGTTGCATTGCTTCAATTATCGCAGGAATAAACTGCTTCTTCCTTGATACAACACCTTTAAGCATAAAATATCCGTCAGGATTTTTGACACCGAATGCTTCATAGACTAATTCGCTTGCATTTGTTCCACAACATATAAGCTGTGTGCGTTCATTTATAATGTCAGTAAGCATAAAGAACAGCATCTGTACATTCTGGCTTATACATGTGTCCTCCAAATGAGGTTCAAGCTTTTCTCTTATTTCTTTTAATTCAGTCTGCGACATTGAATTTATCTGACCTACACCAAATGTTATATCATTGGCCGAAAATTTCTTGAAATCCTGTAAAAATATTTCTTCGACTGTTTTGTTTTTAAGATTACTTCCTGCATTAAACATTTCTTTTGCAAATGTTTCCACATCTATTCCGGCAATTTTGGCAAGCTCTTCTGCCGCCTCTTCATCTTCACGCGTACATGTCGGTGAACGGTATATCAAAGTATCGGAAAGTATTGCCGCACACAGTAATCCGGCTGTTTTTGCATCAATTTCCACTGAATTTTCTTTATAAATTTTGTAGATTATAGTGGCAGTACAGCCAAGCGGCTCATTTCTGAAAAATACAGGGGAAATTGTCTCCAGACTTCCCAGCCTGTGATGGTCTATTATTTCTAAAATCTGTGCACTGTCTATACCATCTACCGCCTGTGAATGTTCATTATGGTCTACGAGTATAACTGATTTTCTTCCCATGTTTAAAAGATTTCGGCGGGATATCATTCCAACATATTTGTTATTTGCATCTAATATCGGGAAATCGCGGTGTCTTTTTTTTGCCATGATTTCTTTCACATCATCTACCATTGATTCTAAATGAAATGTAATTAAATGCTCAGAACGCATGAAATATTTAATAGGCATACTCTGATTGATAAGCCTTGCAACGGTAAATGTATCATGCGGAGAACTTATTATACAGCAGCTTCTCTCCTCAGCAAGCTTTTTGATTGTCTTTGAAACAGATGCACCCTCACACACAACTATACATGCCGCATTCATTTCTATTGCGCACAACTGTGATTCATAGCGGTTTCCAAGAATAACCAAATCATTTTCTTCTATATAATTCTCCATCAAATCAGGATTTGCTGCAGCAATCAATACTTTGCCATCAACAAAATAACTGTGCTCATTGCCGATTATCATAGTTCCGTCTATTGTCTCAACAATATTTTTGTATTTTGTTCTTGCGGTTGCAAGAATATTGTTATCGTAAACATCCATATATGAATTTGCAATATCACCGATTGTAATAAGTCCTTCCAAATCTCCATCGTTTGTTGTAATAGGAAGAGTTACAACATTCTGTTCTTTCATAAGCTCCCATGCTTTTTTTAAGGAAATTCCGTTTGAAACACCCTCTGTTTTTCTTATCTCAATATCTGCAACCTGGGAACCAACATCACCCATGACAGGCGGCTCATCTATACCAAAATAATCAAGTACATACTGTGTCTCCTCATTCACAGCCCCAGCTCTCATTGCAAGATATTTTTCACCCGTCATAATTGTCTTAAAATTTGAATATGCAATCGCAGAACAAATTGAATCCGTATCAGGATTTTTATGACCTATAACATATACCGGTCTTTTACTGTCTGAATTCATTTTTAAATGCCTCCTTATATGTTACATATATATTTTCCTATATTTCGCACATTTATTAGTTTTATTTTAGCAAAACATTTTCATATAGTAAAGGGGTTTTATTATTTACAAATCAGCCTGTCATATGTTAAAATCAGAATTAGACTGATATAACTTTAATACTAATTATATGTCAAAATGTCAGGTGACATAAGCTATAAATACTTTTGAAACCGGCATCTATATATTATCTTTCAGGAGGTTTTTATATGAGTGAACAGACTATGGCAGATTTTGAAAATGAATTAAATGCATCTTTTAAAAAATTTCAGGAAGGCGATATTGTAACAGGTACTGTTATCGGTGTATCTGATACTCAGATTACTGTTGATTTGAAATCTTATGCAGAAGGAATTATTGCAGTTTCTGATTACAGTGCCGACCCTGATTTTTCAATAAATGATATTGAAATCGGAGAAGAAATCAGCGCAACCGTTATTTCTGAAGATGATGGCAATGGTAACATTGTTTTATCTAAAAAAGAAGCTAATAATGTTGTTGCATGGGACAAACTTGAACAGCTAAAAAATGATGAAACTGTCCTTACCGTAAAAATCGGCGGTATTGTAAATGGTGGTGTTATCGCATATGTTGAAGGTATCCGAGGCTTTATACCGGCCTCAAAGCTTGCTCTTACATATGTAGAAGATTTAAACGAATGGCTTAATAAGGAAGTAAAAGTTCAGATAATCACAGCCGACAAGAAAGAAAACCGCCTTGTCCTTTCTGCAAAAGAACTTCTTCAAAAAGAAGCTGCCGAAAAACAAAGCCACATGATTTCTAACATTGAAGTCGGACTTGTAACAGAAGGTGTTGTAGAAAGCCTTCAGCCATACGGTGCTTTCGTCCAGCTCTCTAACGGACTTACAGGTCTTGTCCACATTTCACAGATTTGTAATAAGCGAATTAAACACCCATCTGTTGTTTTAAAAGAAGGTCAGCATGTGACAGTTAAAGTTATCGCTATCAAAGAAGGAAAACTCAGCTTAAGCATGAAAGCACTTGAAGAAGTTGCTGCCGAGGAAATTCACGAGGAAGAAATCGAACTTCCGGAAAGCGAAGAGATTGCAACAAATCTTGGAGCACTGCTTAAAGGAATTAAATTATAATTATTTTTTAATTTTCTTTATAAATAAATATATCAGTTCCTTTCTATTTTAGTATATTGTAAATTAAAAGCAAAGCTGTAAGTGTGGATTGTAAAATGAGATAAGTTGGATTTGTAACACAAATTCAAATTTTTTATAATGCCCT
The DNA here is from genome assembly GCA_905193085.1 of uncultured Lachnospiraceae bacterium. Taxonomy (GTDB): domain Bacteria; phylum Bacillota; class Clostridia; order Lachnospirales; family Lachnospiraceae; genus CAJJNI01. The sequence continues at coordinate 6,635 of CAJJNI010000049.1, forward strand.
CTTTCTATTATCATTCGAGTAATAATAATTTCACAACATATAATCGAATGATAATAGCGGGCTCTTATTCCTGCTTTCCCCTCATAAAAGCCATTTTATTTTTTAATTCTCATTACCCCCACATGTTATATTGTAACATATTAAAATAAATCAAAAAGTAGATTATTTAAAATTTTTGCTACAATTTGTTGCATTTTCAGGTAATTTGGCAACATATTGTTGCATCATATTAAATAAAAAAAAGCTCCCTTCTTAGCACGCAGTAATTTTCCAATTACTCACAGCTCAGAAGAGGGCAATTTTTAATCTTTTTTTCTGAAATCCATAACTATATTTTTTACCTGTCCTAATGCCTCAGCAAATTCTTTTGATTTTGCATACGGGTTTCTGCGAAGCATTCTTACACTTCGTGCAACTCTAAGACGCTTCGGTCTGTCTTTTAATAACTTAGGATTTTTGACATATTGTTCTAATTCTTTTAATCGTTTTGAACTCTTTTCTTTTATCTGTTTTATGTCATCATCAACTACTGCTGCCACTACATCAACACGCTTTTCCAGATGACGAAGTGTATCATTATTCTCTGTTACTTTTTCAAGCATTTCACGCAAATCCATAGCTGCATTGAATGACTGGGTAAAATCGACTACTGCAAGTACAGTTATTACAAAAGCCAGTATGTCTGTAACATTTCTTGGTATCATCAAAATTATTCTCTCAACAGGTTTATGCGCAAATTCGACAAGTGCAACTGAGAAAAAGCCCCAGCCGATTGAGCAGAACAGGCATATATGTCCATTCAGATTAAACGGTTTTCCAGTGTAATCCCAGTATCTCATGTGAAAAAGACGCTCCATCGCCGCGCCTGTGAAATATTCTAATATTGTAGCACCAATCATTCCAGAAATAAAAACGAGTACAAAGTTATTTCTTACGGGGAGCGCAAGAAACAAAACAACTATCGCACCGCTTCCATATATTGGAAGAAGTGGTCCATGCATAAATCCTCTGTTTACCCATTTTTGTTCTTTCAATGAAACATACAGGCATTCCCATATCCAGCCGCAAAAGCAATAAAAGAAGAAGAATAACAGCCACTGCTCTAAAGAGTATGTATACATTCTATTCCTCCAGACTTTATCTGTTATGTTAAAACAGGCAGCCACATACTCACTTCTTCCTGATATATACAGAAGAAATGGCGGACTGCCTATTTTTAATTAATTATTATAATTTTCCAACTTCAATTCTGACAAGAGATTTCTTAAGTGCTATCTCTGCACGATTTATGTTGATATTAGGGTCCTGGGTTTCAAGTCTTCGTTCTGCACGAATCTTCGCCTCATTTGCACGGTTTACATCAATTTCGTCCGGCCATTCGGCAATTTCAGCAAGAATTGTTACTTCATCCTGAAGAATCTGTACAAAACCGGAATGCAATGCTGCAACCTTAACTTCCCCGGATTCTGTTATTCTTACTATTCCAGGAACAAGTACCATTGTCATTGGAATATGATTTTTATATATACCAACTTCTCCTTCACTTGTTACAAGCTCAAGAAAAGAGGCTTCGCCCTCGTAAAACACACGGTCGGGTGCAATAATTCTTAATTTGAACATCTTTTCATCTGCCATGCACTTTCACCCCTTACTTACAGCGGGCTAAAACATCATCGATACTTCCGGCATTAAGGAAGTAACTTTCCGGAACATCATCATGCTTGCCTTCAATAATTTCACGGAAGCCCTGAATTGTATCGCTGATTGGTACATAACGACCTTCAAGACCTGTAAACTGTCCAGCAACGAAGAATGGCTGTGAAAGGAATCTCTGTACTTTTCTTGCACGGGAAACTACAAGCTTATCTTCTTCTGAAAGTTCGTCCATACCAAGAATTGCAATAATATCCTGTAATTCTTTGTATTTCTGTAATATTTCCTGAACATTTCTGGCTACTTCGTAATGTTCTGTTCCTACTACTCGTGGGTCGAGAATTCTTGATGTAGACTCGAGTGGGTCAACTGCAGGATAGATACCTAATTCTACAATTGAACGTGACAAAACTGTTGTCGCATCAAGATGTGCAAATGTTGTTGCAGGAGCCGGGTCAGTTAAGTCATCGGCAGGCACATATACAGCCTGAACTGATGTAATTGAACCGTGCTTTGTTGAAGTAATTCTTTCCTGTAATGCACCCATCTCTGTCTGAAGTGTAGGCTGATAACCTACGGCTGAAGGCATACGTCCAAGCAAAGCTGAAACCTCTGAACCAGCCTGTGTGAAACGGAAAATATTGTCAATGAATAACAATACATCTTTTCCACCCTGGTCACGGAAATATTCTGCCATTGTAAGACCTGTAAGACCAACTCTCATTCTGGCTCCAGGTGGCTCGTTCATCTGACCAAATACCATTGTTGTCTTGTCGATAACACCAGACTCTTTCATTTCATAGTAAAGGTCATTACCTTCTCTTGTTCTCTCACCAACACCGGTAAATACTGAATATCCACCATGCTGTGTTGCTATATTATGAATCAATTCCTGAATAAGCACGGTTTTACCTACTCCGGCACCGCCGAACAAACCGATTTTACCACCCTTCTGATAAGGACAAAGTAAGTCAACGACTTTGATACCTGTTTCAAGCATCTCTGTAGATGTTGACTGTTCCTCAAACTGTGGCGCTTTTCTGTGTATAGGAAAATATTGAACATCTTTTGGTGAATCTATACCATCTATAGGTTCACCTAATACATTGAACATACGTCCCAATGTATTTTCGCCAACCGGTACAGAAATCGGTGCGCCCGTTGCAACTGCCTGCATACCACGAACCAAACCGTCTGTTGTACCCATGGCGATACATCTAACTGTATCATCACCCAAATGCTGTGCTACCTCTACTGTCAGTTCTCCACCTTCATTTGTCGCAATTTTAATTGCTTCATTGATTTCAGGAAGGTGTCCTTCTGAAAATTTAATATCGAGGACCGCACCGATAATCTGGGTAATTTTACCTGTATTATTATCTGCCATCGTATGCTTTCACTCCTTTTTTCTGCCAGAATACCGCATTACTCAATCGCCTGAGCACCTGCAATAATTTCCGTAAGTTCCTGTGTAATGGAACCCTGTCTGGCTCTATTATATTTCAAAGATAAATCCTGAATCATATCTTCAGCATTGCTTGTTGCAGAATCCATAGCCTGCATTCTTGCACCGTTTTCACTTGCTTCTGCTGCAACCAAAGCTCCATAAACTATGCTTGTCACAAATTTAGGAATAATCATCTCTAACACTTCTTCTTCGTCCGGTTCATAATTCATTGGAACTTCAGGAGATTTCTTATCAGTATTCTCTTCCTTATCTTCCATATCTACCGGCAAAAGTTTCATAAGTGTCGGAATGTGACTAACTGTGTTTTTGAAAGCTGTATAAGCGATATATAATTCACCTATTTTTCCTTCTGTATAATCTGCCAAAACCTGTCTGCCTATTTCCATTGCATCACTGTACAATGGCTGATTCATTACATCAGAATAATCTTCCAATACTTCAAATCCTTTTCTGGTAAGCAGCTCTTTACCTTTTCTTCCGATTATATAAAGCTGTGTATCTTCTTTAGAAAATTCAGAATCAACAAGCTTGCTGATATTTGAGTTATAACCGCCTGCAAGACCTCTGTTGGAAGTAATAACTATTACAGCTTTTTTCTTTCCTTCCTGCGGTTTCAGGTAAGGATGATTTATATTACCGGATTTAGCAAGAATAGATGTTACAGTATCATACATATAGTCAAAATATGACTTTGAATTCTCTGCATTCGTCTTCGCTTTTTGCAACTTAACCGTAGAAACAAGCTTCATGGCTTTCGTAATCTGCTGCGTACTCTGAATACTGCTTTTACGTCTTTTGATGTCTCTCATCGACGCCATGTAATCACCCTTTTCTATTTTCTAAATCCAGTCTTAAATTCTGAAATTGCGGAAGCAAGTTTTTCTTCCATTTCCGGTGAAAGTTCCTTTGTCTTAGCAATACTTTCCGGAATTTCCGCATATTTTGTAGCGATAAAATCAAATAATTCTTCTTCAAAACGAAGAATATCTTCTACTTCTATATCCATAAGATATTTCTTTGTAACAGCGTAAATTATAATTACCTGATATTCAACAGGCATTGGTTTATACTGTGGCTGTTTCAAAATCTCTTTAATTCTTTCACCCTGTGCAAGCTTCTCTTTAGTATCGGCATCAAGTTCTGAACCAAACTGTGAGAATGCTGCAAGTTCACGATACTGCGCAAGTTCTGTACGGATAGGAGCTGCAATCTTCTTGATAGCTTTAATCTGTGCAGCACCACCTACTCGTGATACTGATAAACCTGCATTAACAGCCGGACGGAAACCAGCATTAAACATCTCTGTTTCAAGGTAAATCTGTCCATCTGTAATTGAAATAACATTTGTAGGAATGTATGCTGATACATCGCCTGCCTGTGTTTCAATGATTGGAAGTGCTGTAAGTGAACCTCCGCCGTATTCGTCTGACATTCTTGCTGCACGCTCTAACAGTCTTGAATGAAGATAGAATACATCACCAGGGTAAGCTTCACGTCCAGGTGGTCTCTTAAGAAGTAATGAAAGTGTACGGTATGCTGCTGCATGCTTTGACAAATCATCATAAACAACGAGAACATCTCCACCGTTTTCCATCCACTCTTCACCGATTGCACAGCCTGAATATGGAGCAATATACTGCAATGGTGCAAGTTCACTTGCTGTTGAAGCTACTACAGTTGTGTAATCCATCGCACCATACTGTTCGAGTGTACTAACAATTGATGCAACTGTTGAAGCTTTCTGTCCGATTGCAACATAAATACACTTAACATTCTGACCTTTCTGGTTGATAATTGTATCTATTGCAATAGCTGTCTTACCTGTCTGACGGTCACCGATAATTAACTCTCTCTGACCTCTTCCGATAGGTACCATTGAATCTATAGCCTTAATACCTGTCTGCAAAGGTGTATCAACTGATTTTCTTGTGATAACACCTGATGCAACTCTTTCAATACGACGATATTTATCTGTCTGGATTGGACCTTTGCCATCAATAGGCTGTCCAAGTGCATTAACAACTCGTCCTGTCAGGGCATCGCCAACAGGAACTTCTACAACTCGTCCTGTTGTCTTTACTGTATCTCCTTCGTTGATATTTCTTGAATCACCAAGAAGAACGGCTCCGACATTATCCTCTTCGAGGTTAAGCACCATACCATACACTTCTCCAGGGAACTCTAAAAGTTCACCCTGCATTGCCTTTTCAAGACCATGAATACGGGCAATACCATCGGCAACCTGAATAACTGTACCAACATCTGATACTTCAAGCTGGGAAGCATATCTTTTTATCTGTTCTTTTATTACTGAACTAATTTCTTCCGGTCTTAAATTCATGGAGCTTTCGCACCTTCTTTCTGCTTTATTTACGATTTTACAATTTTACGATTAACTTACCGGAATTATACGGTAAGCTGTATTTTCGTTAAATCTTTTGTTAATTCATATAATTTAGTCTTAATACTGCTGTCAACAACTCTGTCTCCTATACGGATTATCATTCCGCCAATCAAAGAAGCATCTTCATTATAAATAATTTCCATATGCTCATACTTTGTTGTCTCTAAGAGTCTGTTTTCAATACTTTTTTTCTGCTCATCACTAAGAGGAGCCGGAGTCGTCACAAATGCTGTACCAATATTTTTATATTCTTTTACTTTTTTCAAAAAGTAATCCAGAATTGCCGGTAAATCTTTATAACGGTCTTTCTTTATGATAATCTCAAAAAATCCTGTGATTTCATTCTGGGCACGACCCTTTAAAATATTTTCCATTACCGCACACTTCTCTGTCTTTTCAATCTTTGGATGATTCATTAATTTTGAAAGCTCCGGATTCTCATTAAATGAATCCAAAATAGCCATAATCTCATCGGCGATAACATCAAGCTTATTTTCTTCAAGAGCAAGTTCAAATAATGCATCTCCATAAGTCTTGGCTATTAGCTTTGCCATGTATTATCACCCATTTCTTTCAAAGTCTCATCCACGAGAGAATCCTGAATGGTTGTGTCAATGGATGCTGAAACAACTTTCTGAGCCATGATTGCAGCAATCTGAATCATTTCTGTCTTCATGTCATCTAAAGCATGTTTCTTCTCCAATTCAATTTCCTGATTGGCACGCTCTATTATACGGGCTGCCTCTCCTTTAGCTTCTTCAATAATTTTACTTTCCTGCTGCTTTGCTTTCTTTCGTGCGTCACTGAGAATAGCTTCTACCTCTTTGTCTGCCGCTGCAAGCTTTTCATCATACTGTGCCTTTAAAGCAAGAGCATCTGTCTTCTCTTTCTCGGCATTATCAATATCTTCACGAATTTTCTGCTTTCTCTTTTCAAGCAATTCTCTTGCCGGATTAAAGAGCAGATATGACAAAATTATAAATAAGATGAATACTGCTATTGCAAGCAGAATTGTATCTGCAAGCAACTGTGGGTCTAACCCAAAAAGGTAATCACCGAAATCACTTTCTACATCTGCACAAAGCATTGCACCTGTAAATAAATGTCCCAATTAAAGTCCTCCTTTCTTATTGCCATGCCGGCATATTCGTATACCCTATAGGGGTATCTGTCCGTAAAATGAAAAGAGTCACTTTATTTAATTACCAATGGCTGAACGAACATGAGCAACATGGCAACAAGAAGTCCATAAAGACCTGTTGTCTCGGCAACTGCCTGTCCAAGTAACATAGTTGAAGTAACATCTGATTTAGCACCAGGATTTCTTCCTACTGCACTTGCTGCAAAACCTGCTGCAATACCCTGACCAACACCAGGTCCGATACCTGCGATAACCGCTAAACCTGCACCTATTGCTGAACAACCTCTGATAAAATATTCATTCATAATATTAATCCTCCTTAGAATCCTTTTTTGAATTTTAATTGTCACCTATTGCATCATTTACATAGGTCATTGTTAACATACAAAATACATAAGTCTGAATTGCGCCTGAAAATAAATCAAAATAAATATGAAGAACAGACGGAATACCA
>CAJJNI010000050.1 GCA_905193085.1 uncultured Lachnospiraceae bacterium
ATTTAGTATTGTTCATTTCTCTCTTAATAGCACCCATAGCTGCGAAACATGGTGCGCAAAGAAGGTTGAAAATCATAAAGCTCATACCAACTGCTGCAACTGCTCCGTTACTTGATACAAATGCGTTAAACATATTCTGGTAAACAGTTCCGTCTCCACCACCGTAGAGAATACCCATTGTACCAACGATATTTTCTTTTGCAACAAGACCTGTAATTGATGCAACTGTTGCCTGCCAGTTACCCCAGCCCTGTGGAGCAAATATCCAGGCAATTGCTTTACCTACTTTTGCAAGGATACTGTATTCCATCTGCTCTTCTGTAAGCATTCCGAAACTTCCGTCTGCCCAGCCAAAGTATGATAAGAACCATATTACAATAGTTGAAAGCGTGATAATTGTACCGGCCTTTTTAATAAATGACCAGCCTCTTTCCCACATGCTTCTAAGCAAAGCTCCTATTGTAGGCATATGATATGCAGGAAGCTCCATTACGAATGGTGCAGGGTCTCCTGCGAACATCTTTGTCTTCTTTAAAATAATACCTGAACAGATAATTGCTGCAATTCCGATGAAATATGAACTTGTTGCAACCCATGCTGAACCACCGAATAAAGCACCTGCAATCATTGCTACGAATGGTGTTTTAGCTCCGCAAGGAATAAATGTTGTTGTCATAATTGTCATCTTTCTGTCTTTGTCACTCTCAATTGTACGTGAAGCCATGATACCAGGAACACCACAACCTGTACCTACAAGCATAGGAATAAAAGATTTTCCTGAAAGACCGAATTTACGGAAAATTCTATCCATGATAAATGCTATACGAGCCATGTAACCGCATGATTCAAGGAATGCAAGTAAGAGGAATAAAACAAGCATCTGTGGAACGAAACCGAGTACAGCACCAACACCGGCTACAATACCGTCGATGATAAGTCCTTCTAACCAGTCTGCACAACCGATTGCCTGAAGTCCTGAATCAATCAAATCAGGAATTGATGGAACAAATACACCATAATCTGCAGGGTCTGGAGCTTCACATGAATATGTGTCAATTACAACATCTGCCGCTTCTTTTAAATCATCATAAGAAGCTGTTGTCTCTTCTGTAGCAAGTGTTTCTTCATCTTCTACAAGATATGTTGCTTCTTTGTAATTCTTAGACATGCTTACTAAATTCTCAATAGCTGTCTTAGCTGCTGCTGCATCATAATCATCAGCTTCTGAATCAATTGCTGTGGCAATATCATCTACATCTTCGCCTTCTTCGCCAAGATAATCAACATAACCATTGATTACTGCGAAAGCATCATCATATTCGCCTGATACTTCTTCGTATTTTGCTGAGCCAATTCCAAATAAATGGAAACCATCACCAAACAGGTTATCATTTGTCCAGTCAGTACATGCAGCACCGACAGTTGACATTGCTATATAATACACAAGCCACATAACAACCGCAAAAATCGGAAGGGCCAGAATACGGTTAGTTACGATTTTATCAATTTTATCTGAAATTGTAAGATTATCAGATTTTGCAGCTTTCTTAAGACAGCTTCCGATTATGTTTGCTATGTATACATATCTTTCATTTGTTATGATACTTTCTACATCATCATCATATGCTTTTTCAAGTTCTGCAATTTCTTCTGATACATCAGGAACTGCTGTAAGCTGGTCTGAAATCTTTGTATCTGATTCAAGAAGTTTAATTGCAAAGAATCTTTTCTGTGCATCTGCCACACCGGCAAGCTTACCTTCTACAGAAGTAATAACTTCTTCTATATCATCTGCAAACTTGTGAACTCTTTGAACATTCTTCTTTGATTCTGCTGCTTTAACAGCTTTCTCTGCTGCTTCTTTAATACCTGTACCTTTAAGTGCTGATATTGTAACTACTTCACAACCTAATTTATCACCTAAAGCTTTTATGTCAATTTTGTCACCGTTTTTCTCTACAATATCCATCATATTGACAGCCATAACTACCGGAATACCAAGTTCTATGAGCTGTGTTGACAAATAGAGGTTTCTCTCAATATTTGTACCATCTACAATGTTTAAAATAGCATCAGGAGTATCACCGATAAGGTAATTTCTTGCAACTACTTCCTCTAATGTATATGGAGAAAGAGAATAAATACCTGGTAAATCCATGATTGTTACATCTTTGTGACCTTTTAATTTTCCTTCTTTTTTCTCAACTGTAACACCCGGCCAGTTACCAACGAACTGATTTGAACCTGTAAGGGCGTTAAATAACGTTGTCTTTCCGCAGTTTGGGTTACCTGCTAACGCAATTTTTAAAGACATTTTTATGCTCCTTTCTTAAACCTGTAAATCATTTTTAACACCGTTAGTTTTCACTAACAATATTGTATAAAAAAACTGATTACTCGATTAAAATCATCTCTGCATCGGCTTTTCTTAAGGATAATTCATACCCTCTGACTGTAACCTCAACCGGATCACCTAACGGTGCAACCTTTCGAACATAAATTTCAACACCTTTTGTAATTCCCATATCCATGATTCTTCTCTTAACAGGACCTGAACCAGCCAGCTTAGCAACCTTTACGGTCTCACCAACCTTTACTTCTCTGAGTGTTCTCATGTTGTTACTCCTTCCTTTGATGTTTTAGACGATTATTTTCGCCGCCATATCTTTTCCAATTGCAACTCTCGAATCTTTTACATTAACGATAAGATTACCGCCAATTTCCGATATTACAGTTATTATACCTCCAACTACAAATCCAAGGTTTTCCAGAAACTGTCTTGTTTCAGGATTGCCACCCACTTTTTTTATTATGTTAGTCTCGCCTGTCTTGGCAAATGTCAATGGCATATCCATCGTCTCCTTTCTTTTGTGCTATTTTAAAAGATATAATAAGAATCAGCCTTTTAGTTCAGCCAGTCGCTAACAAAAGATTGTTAGTTGCTTCAAACATGGTTAGTATATACTAACAGTATACTGATTGTCAATACAGAAAATGAAAAAAATTTTCATTTTATTAAAAAAAGCACAAAAAAAATCATTTTTTTGTGCTTTTATTGATAAAATTATGCAATAGGCAAAATTCTAATTGTAATAATATTTAATTTAATAATACCATAGATCAAAATACATTTGATACGCAGACATCACAATTCCAGACCCGAGGTCCTGATATTTTTTAATTGTATGGTCTATACCTTATATGCAATAATCACTGCCATTATTCTTCTGCCATTCAACTAAATCGGCAAGTGTTATATTATCTACAACACCATTGATTGCATCATTAAGCTGCTTCCATACACGCATTGTCGCACAGCTGTCCATTCTGTCACATTCTGGTGCATCATCTTCCACACATGAAACAGGAGCAAGTGAGCCTTCTGTGAGTCTTAAAATCATTCCGACAGTATAATTTTCCGGACGATTCTTTAACATATATCCACCCTGTGGACCTCTTACACTGCGGACAAATCCTGCTGAATTTAATACTGATATTATCTGCTCTAAATATTTATCTGAAATTTCCTGACGATTTGCAATTTCTTTAATACTTACAGGCTTATTTGAAACATCTGATGCCAAATCAAGCATAAGACGAAGTGCATAACGGCCTTTTGTTGAAATCTTCATATATACCACCTTCCTATCTCATGCAATTATACATCATAAAGCATAGTAATTCAATAGGTTTTATCGTCTTATATGCATTTTGTTAATTTTATGTAATAATTCTTATGTCTGCCATGTTCAATTATTTCATATATTTATTTACTTTCTTTGTAGTCAGTATATTTTCTCATATCCTCAATAATTACTAATTTGGAGCTCCCCATAAAATCATTTTTATTCGTGAATGATACTTCGACAATTTTCGTGAATGATATTGCATGCATTCTTTCTGCAATATTCTTCACATGCAAATTGAAAATCACTTAGTCCGCCACACCCTCTTACCAAATCTGCTGCACATTCTAACACCTGTTTCTTAAGATTATCCTCTTCTAAGGTTGCAAATTCTATATCTGCTATTTTTGCATGTTCATGCCAAAATTCAGCCTCTGAATTCATGGCTGCAAGTCGTAGTGAGGCATCACTATAATCATAAAAAGTAAGTTTCTGTTTACGGATATTTTCATCTGCCACTTCGTCTTTATTACACTCCACAATATATATTTCGTTTTCCCGTAACTTATTATTTATAATCTTTACCAGTTCTCCATTTTTAAATGGATGTGGAATATCAATATATGCATATTCAAAACTAACTTTTTCCGGTTCAATGTACGCTTCAGTTTCAGTACTATAAAAATCACGCATATCTCCACCTGCATTAAAATACAGAGCAGCTGTTTTTTTTGAGCAGCACTCATCCGGCTCTTTTTCTTCCATAATCAGCTTTGTTTTGTAAACTGAAAAACTTTCCTTAAATTTCTTACCACATGCAACAGCCACTTTACCCGATGCATAATAACCGCATTCTTCCCATTTCTGCTCATCTTTAATAAATACATCCAAAATATAAATTTCATCTTTTTCTCTTTCATAAAACTTCTGTAAACAGCACCTGTCATAAGCCAGTCGTCTAACTATCTGTTCTTTTAACTCCTCATCTTTAGTTTCTTCCAGAATAATCTCTAAATTTTTTATTTTTTTGTCATAACCCATACCCGAATGGTTATATACGAGTGTAGCTTTTTCTGAATCAGTCAGAATACGCCCCTGCTTATTCATGTATTCTACTACATCTTTTGACGGAATCAATTCTCTAATATCTAACATGGCATTCTCTCCTCTAAACCATTTTTATATATAACACATTGATGTAAATATACTAATCATTTACATAGACATATACTGTCATGATTATAAAACAAACTTCTTTTAACACAAAAAAGGTAAAAAAACAGGAAGCTCAATTTTATTGAACTTCCCTTAGTTAAAAATATTCTCAAGCCGCTTTGCAGCCATAACATTTTCAATATACTGCGGGTGACAGGAGTTGAACCTGCACATCATGGATACCAGAACCTAAATCTGGCGCGTCTGCCAATTCCGCCACACCCGCAAACAACTTAGATAGTTTATCACATTATTACAGTTTCTGTCAAGATTTAAATAAATTTTTAAGACAATTTTTAAGACAAATTATCGTAACATAATTTTTAAAACATTTTGCCTGCTATGGTTTTTAACATGATCAGATGTTATAATATAAACAAAAACAAACATTTACCATGAAAGACGGCGTTTAATATGAAATCTATACAGGAATTAAAAAATAATTTGAAGTGCTTACACAAAAAAAGCTATCCGGCATATAAATCACTTGCCGGAGCATACGATTTTAATGATTTTATTTTATCAATTGACCATGTACAGGGAGATCCTTTTGCTTCTCCATCCGCGCTGAGTATTAAAATTTCCCATAAAAAATCAGGTATACCACCTGAATACAGAAACAGTTCTGTGACTGCTGAAGCTATATGTGATTTTCTCCTGCGTAAATTTGGCTCTGAATGTCACAAATTTTCCCATGCTGCGAAAGGTTCCGGAAAAAGTGGAGTTATTTCAGTTTCAAGACCAGGTCAGGAAATATTAAAAAGAAGTGCCTGCACTATGGACAGCAAATATATTTATATCCGATTTTATGTTGGATTCCCGGCAAATGGCAGAACAATAAATTCTATTGAATTATCAAAAATTTTATTGGAATATCTTCCAAAATGTGTAAACAACTCACTGCTATATAGTAATCTGGACAAAAAATCCATTCAAAATACTGCGTATCTTGCTGAAGATCAAAACGCAATCAGAAAATATCTTAGTCAGAATGATTATATTGCTTTTGTTGCCGACGGCTCTATTCTCCCACGAGAAAGTGGCACTTCACAGCTGCCAATGAAAGATGCCATTCCGTTTACTTCACCTGAAAATATGCGTATTTCAATAGAACTTCCTCACAGGGGAAAAATAACCGGAATAGGAATCAAAGCCGGAATAACTATAATTGCCGGAGGCGGATATCACGGAAAATCAACTCTTTTACAGGCACTTGAACGGGGTGTATACAATCACATAAGTGGTGATGGCAGAGAATTTGTAATCACCGATGAGAGTGCACTAAAAATCCGAGCAGAAGATGGAAGAATAATTAACGATGATGATATTTCTATGTTTATAAACAATCTTCCAAACAACAAATCAACTTCACATTTTTCATCAGAAGATGCAAGTGGTTCAACTTCACAGGCCGCCAATATTATAGAAGGAATAGAATCAGGAAGCAGTGTATTTCTAATTGATGAGGATACTTCTGCCACTAACTTTATGGTTCGTGACGAACTTATGCAGAAAATAGTTTCAAAAGAAAAAGAACCTATCACTCCATTTCTTGAAAGAGCAAGAGATTTATATAAAAAAACATCAATATCTTCTATTATTGTAATAGGAAGCTGCGGCTCGTATTTCTACATTGCAGACAAAATTTTGCAGATGGACAATTATAATGTGTTAGACATAACAAACAAAGTCAGGGACATACTTAAACAATATCAATATACGATAAACCATCAGAATAATTTTAAAACTGCCAATAACTTTAAACTGCCTGATTTTAACAGAAAGATAACCATTGGTTCGTCGATAAGAACAAGGAAAAATTACCGCGCAACCGGCATTGTAAAAGAACGGCTGAAAACCAGATGCTTTGGAACAGATTCTTTAAGTGTTGGGAATACAGAAATAAATTTAAGGCACATTGAACAGATTGTTGATTCAGAACAGGTCGAAATGCTTGCTAAAATTATGCGATTAATAATAGAAAATTTTTCCGACAAAACTGTTTCATTTAAAGAAATAACTGATTATATAGATAAAAATATTATTGCAGCAGACTTTAATAACTGCTCATATTCAAAATATATCCCCGGGAATCTGGCAATGCCACGATTACAGGAAATCTATGCATGCCTTAACCGTTATAAATATTAGATTAACTTTGAAAATCAATAACTTTGAAGAACAATAATTTTGAAGAACAATAATTTTGATAAGTAATAAACTTTGATAAGCAAAAACACAGCCAGCTGTCTTTATCAAGATATCTGACTGTGTTTTGTTTTTTATATGATTATATCATCATTTCTGTTAGAATGCTTTAATTTTGCTAAAGCTCTTGCCATCTGTGCCTGGGATAATTCATATTCCTGTATACTTTGTTTCTGCATCATTTCTTCTTTTGCCTGGTCATATTCTTCTCTTGCCATCATAAATTCTATATTTTCCGGCTTTTCTGCAAAAAATACTATAAGGTTGACACTTTTTTCCAAAACTTCTACAATTCCGTCTTTAACAAACACACTTTCCCAAGTGCCATCTGTATGCTGAATACGCATCTGTCCCTGTTCAATAGTCGCTGCCATCTGCTCATGGTTAGCTAATATTCCCATCTCGCCATCAGAAGTTGGCAGTATTACCATCTGACATTCGCCATCATAAAAAACTTTATCGCAGGCTGTTATTTTTAATGAAAAAGTTTTCATTTACCGACACCCTTTCTACTGCTGTAAAGTTTTTGCTTTATTAATAACATCTTCTATCGTTCCAACATTGAAAAATGCTGCTTCAGGATATTCGTCCATTTCACCATCTATAATTGCCTTAAAACCTTTAATTGTCTCTTCCAGCGGAACAAACACACCTGGAATACCTGTAAAGTTTTCTGCAACTGAGAATGGCTGTGAAAGAAATCTCTGAACCTTTCTTGCACGATAAACAGTTTCTTTATCTTCGTCAGATAATTCTTCCATACCAAGAATTGCTATGATATCCTGCAATTCATTGTATTTTTGCAGGATTTCCTGCACTCTTCTTGCAACTCTGTAATGTTCCTCACCTACAACATCGGCTTCAAGGATACGCGAAGAAGACTCAAGTGGGTCTACAGCAGGATAAATACCCTGCTCAACAATCTTTCTTGAAAGAACAGTTGTTGCATCAAGATGCGCAAATGTTGTTGCAGGAGCCGGGTCAGTTAAGTCATCGGCAGGCACATATACAGCCTGAACTGATGTGATTGAACCGCTCTTTGTTGATGCTATTCTTTCCTGAAGTTCACCTACATCGTTTGCAAGTGTAGGCTGATAACCTACAGCTGAAGGCATACGTCCAAGAAGTGCTGACACTTCTGAACCGGCCTGGACAAAACGGAATATGTTATCGATAAATAACAACACATCCTGATGTCTTACATCACGGAAATATTCAGCCATTGTAAGACCTGTCTCTGCAACTCGCATACGTGCTCCAGGCGGCTCATTCATCTGACCGAAAACAAGCGCTGTCTTCTCAATAACTCCTGATTCTGTCATTTCTGTCCATAAATCGTTACCTTCACGCGAACGCTCTCCAACACCGGTAAATATTGAATATCCACCACTTTCTGTAGCTATATTGTGGATAAGTTCCTGAATAAGTACTGTCTTTCCAACACCGGCACCACCAAAAAGTCCGATTTTACCACCTTTGGCATAAGGTGCAAGAAGGTCAATAACTTTAATTCCTGTTACAAGAATTTCTACAACAGGGTTCTGCTCTGAAAATGCCGGTGGTTCTCTATGTATACACCAGTGTTCAGCATCATCTAATTCTTCTTTATCATCAAGTGTTTCACCTAAAACATTAAAAAGTCTTCCTAAAGTCTTCTCACCTACAGGAACCATGATTCCCGAACCGGTTGCAGATACTTCCATGTCACGATGCAGACCTTCACTTGCAGCAAGCATAATACATCTGACAGTGTTAAGACCTATATGCTGTGAAACTTCCATTACACTTTTCTTGCCATTATTTATAACATACAAGGCATCTTTAATCTTCGGCAGGTCACCTGATTCAAACTCAACGTCAACTACAGGACCGGAAACCTGTACGATTTTTCCTTTATTCAACCTAATCACCTCGTCCGTTTCTTTTTCTTTTTAAGAGCTTTTGCTCCCGAAATTACTTCTGTGATTTCCTGGGTAATTGCTGCCTGACGAATTCGATTATACTCAATTGATAAATCGTGCAAAATCGCTTTCGCATTATCTGTGGCAGACTGCATAGCCATCATTCTTGCATTCTGCTCACATGCAAATGATTCAACTAAAGCGCCATAAACTATACCTGTAGTATAATTGTAAACAACTTTCTTTATAACATCTTCAACTGAAGGCCAGAAATATGTTTCTTTTTCATTTTCCCTGACTTCGTCTTCGTATGTTCTCTCTTCATTAGACAGAATATCTTTATCTACAAAATGGTGTTTCTCCAATGGAAGAAGCTGTTTTACATCTACTTCTTCCTTAATGCTGTTTACCATTCTTGTATACACAAGATAAACCTCATCAAGTTCATCACGCTCAAATCTTCTTAAAGCTTTTCCTGCAATCATCTGTGCTCTGTACATTGTAGGATTCTGGGCTGTATAGGAAAAATGCTCACTGACAACCATATTTTCCCTTTCAAAATAATGCTTTCCCATTTCTCCGACAAGATACAGTTTATAATTCTCATCGTCTTTTAACAAAGTTTTCGCAGTCTTTAATATATTGTGGTTATATGCTCCTGCCATACCTTTATCGGCAGTAATTACGATATAACCTTTTCTTTTGACTGTTCTTTTTAAATCTTCGGCACGATTTTCAAAATATAAGTTTTCAACAGATGGCAGTTCCTCCAAAATACGGGAAATCTGTTCCTGCAGGCCATAGAAGAATGGTTCAGTCTCTTCAAGCTTTTCTTTTGCTTTACGCAGCTTAATAGAGGAAATCATATACATTGCTTTTGTAATTTTCATAGTATCATTGATACTCTTTATTCTTTTTTGAATTTCCTTTACATTTGCCATAACTATCGCCTATCTTTTTCTATTATTTATCAGCACCTGCATTTTCTACATATGAGGTAACAAAATCAGCAGCAACATCTACAATTTCTTCTTTTGTAGAATCATTTAAAATCTTAGTATTTTCAAGCTCTGAAATAATGTTACTATGCTCTGTCCTAAAGTGTTCAAGAAGTGCTCTCTGAAGCTTTTTAACCTCATTTACAGCAACTTTTGTAAACAGACGATTATTTCCTGCCACAAGGCTTATAACCTGTTCTGCCATTGATAACGGTCTTCCAAGAGGCTGTTTAAGCAGTTCCATCAAAGATTTACCATATTGAAGCTGAGCTTTGGTTGCATCGTCCAAATCTGAACTGAACTGTGTAAATACTTCCATTTCACGATACTGTGCCAGATCTATACGCAGACTTCCTGCTGCCTTTTTCATAGCCTTTGTCTGGGCTGCACCACCAACTCGGGATACAGAAAGACCTACATTGACAGCCGGTCTCATACCTGAATTGAAAAGATCTGTCTCAAGGAAAATCTGACCATCTGTTATAGAAATTACATTTGTAGGAATATAAGCAGAAACATCGCCTGCCTGTGTCTCTACAATAGGTAATGCAGTTATTGAACCGCCACCAGCTTCTTTATTTAACCGGCTTGACCTCTCAAGAAGTCTTGAATGTAAATAGAATACATCACCAGGATAAGCTTCTCGTCCAGGTGAACGCTCAAGCAAAAGAGAAATTGCACGGTAAGCAACTGCATGTTTTGATAAATCATCATAAACTACGAGAACATCTTTTCCCTTGTGCATGAAATATTCTGCCAAAGCTGTACCGGCATATGGTGCTATGTACTGCAGCGGAGCCGGGTCAGCTGCTGTAGCTGAAACAATTATTGTATAATCAAGTGCATCAGCTTTTTCAAGTGAATTAACTAATTTAGCGATTGTTGAAGCTTTCTGTCCAACAGCGACATAAATACAGACTACATCTTTACCCTTCTGGTTAATAATTGTATCTGTTGCAATTGAAGTCTTACCTGTCTGACGGTCACCGATAATCAACTCTCTTTGTCCACGTCCAATAGGGAACATTGAGTCAATTGATAAGATACCTGTTTCCATTGGAACTGAAACTGATTCTCTCTCAACAATACTTGGCGCAGGATTTTCAATAGGTCTGAATCCTTCGCTTGCAATTTCACCTTTTCCATCAAGTGGTTCACCTAATGCATTTATTATACGGCCTTTAAACGCTTCACCAACAGGAACACCTGCCATCTTGCCTGTTCTGGCAACACGTGTACCCTCTTTGATTTCAGTCTCACGTCCGAACAGAATACAGCCGATTTCATCTCTTCTGATATCCTGTACCATACCTTTTACACCATTTTCAAATACTACAATTTCACCGTAAAAAGCATGGTCAATACCATCAACATTACAAATACCATCGGCTACCCAGTTAACAACACCAATTTCTTTGTCACAGTTATCAAGCTCAAAATCATGAATCTCACTTCTCAACATTGAAATGACATTATTCTCACTAAAAGAATTAGCCTGATTTTTAACTATTACATCCTGCAATTTTGTTTTTAACTGATTGATACGTCCCTGCGCACTCCAGTCATACTGATGGTTTCCTACCTGGATTATAAATCCGTTTCCGATACTTTTATCTTTCTTCCATTCGATTTCCATATCAGAACTGTTAAATTCTTTTTCGAGAAATTCTTTAATTTTCTCTTCCTGTTCTTTATCAGGTTCCTCTACAAAACGAATTGTTGCAGATAGCTCTTTTTGTTCCGGTGTCTTTAACAACTCACGGTAAGCATCTACAATTTCCGGGAACAACTGAATTTCTTTATTGTCTGCAAGCAGCTTGAAAAATGAGCGTATCTCTTTCGGAAATACACTGTTAATAAGCTGATGTTTTTTATCAACAGATACTTCTGTAGATGATAATTCTTCTAATACTTCAGGAGCATCATCTATAATATCTTTACTCTGTTTAATTACTGATTTTGGGATATTCTGATTTTTCAAAAAACTTGCATAATCTAATACTGCCTGAGTCACTAATTATCACCTGCTTTGTTTAAAAATTCATCATATAATGCTTTGTTATCTGTTTTGCCAGCTACAATTTTACTTGTCGCATCTACAACCATATCAGCGATTTCGCCTTCGACACTCTTAAGTATCTGTTCTTTCTGGTTCTGTGCGTTCTGCTTGGCCTCTTCATTTATCTGTCTTGCCTTTACATTAGCATCTTCGACAATCTTAACATATTCTTCATTTGCACTCTTACGAGCCTCAGATAATACCTGCTTTCTTTCATCATCTATAGTACGCAGGCTTTCTTCATATTCTGTCTTCTTAGCCTCAGCTTCTGCTTTTGATGCTTCTGCTTCTTTATACTCTTTATCAGCCTCTTCCTGTCTCTGGGCAATAATCTTTTGTACCGGCTTAAAAAGAACAAATTTAAATGCAATAAACAGAATCAGTAAGTTAATGATTTCAAATAACATATTGATATCTATTCTAAGCATTTTATACACCTTCCTTCCTTTTTATCCAGCAAAATGAATTTATCCATTCTGCTCACTGATTTAAAATATTTATGCTGATTATTTAAGGAAGAATATAATCATAATAGCGATAATGAAACCGTAAATAGCTGTTGCTTCTGCAAGAGCACAACCTAAAATCAATAATTTACTGATTTTACCTTCTGCTTCAGGCTGTCTTGCTACAGCATCTACTGCCTTGCTTGTTGCAAGACCGATACCAATACCTGCTCCTAAACCTGTTAAAACTGCTACACCTGCACCAATTGCTAATAAACTTGACATATTAATTATCCTCCTTGTTATACAATTTCTAAACTCAGAATTTTCTAAAAGTATACTGATATTACTCTATTTCTGTTGCTTCTTTTATAAATAATGATGTTAAAAATACAAATACATATGCCTGGATTGCACCGTCAAAGAAATCAAAATAAAGACTGAATACTGCCGGTACAAATATCGGCACTACAAGCTTTAATAATTCCATAATTACAAATGCACCCAGAATATTTCCAAAAAGTCGCATACAAAGCGACAATGGACGAATAAACAGTTCCAAAACATTGATTGGAGCTATAATAGGTACGGGTTCTATAAAACTGTGCAGCCATTTTCCTACACCTTTTCTGTGAATGCCCGCATATTCTATCAGAATTATACTCATAACAGCCAGTGCAATTGTGACATTTAAATCTTTTGTAGGGGATTTAAAGCCAAAAATACCACATATGTTAGCTATTACTACATAAATGAGTACAGTAGCAAGATATGTTACATATCTTTTTCCATCTTCGCCGACCATACCTTCAACCATGCCTGTAATCTTTGTTACAATAAGTTCTATTACAGCCTGTCTTTTACTTATATTATGTACTTTAAGATTTCTTGTCATAATAAAAGCAAATAAAATAAGAACTGCCATCAATATCCATGTAACAACGATTGATTCAGCTATTCCATCTGACCCTATAAGTGGGATTTTTTCAAGAAATGGAATTTTTATAGTTGTAGCACATGTGAGTTCTTCCTGAAGTTCTTCTACTATTGCGTCCATTCAATTCGCCTCCTTCTTTAAGTATTTTAGCCTTATTTAAGGCAATGATATAACACCAGAAATGATGTTTCTTCCTATTAAAAGGATTAATCGTTACTCATTGTAGCACTATCATTTTACATTTTCAACAGTTTTTTTTATTTTTTATCTATTTTAACCATTTCCTCATTTGTAAAACTAACTTCCACCCCTATATGACTTGTCGTGGAAGTTA
>CAJJNI010000051.1 GCA_905193085.1 uncultured Lachnospiraceae bacterium
ACCAATCATGTACTATTGCAACTTTCACTTATTTTTCCTGCCTTTTTTTATTCTCCAAGTCCACTTTCAACCAATGATACCAATGCTTCTAATGCTTCTTCTTCATCTTCGCCTGTACATTCAAATTCTAATTCATCGCCGCATTTAACGCAGGCACCCAATACACTTAAAACGCTTTTAGCATTTGCTGTTGTGTTATTTTTTGTATTAAAAACTATTTTACTGTTATATTTTATTGCTTCCTGACACAATAATCCAGCAGGTCTTAAATGCAGACCTGTCGGATTAGTCACTTTAACTTTTTTATTTACCATATTTGAGGTTCCTCCTCTGTTTCAATTCCCCTTATATATTAAACTTATCTGTAATATTGTCTTAATCTGAATATTTTTCAAAACTTAATCTGACTTATTACATTAAATTTATCTTTATTATCTGACTCTTATAGCATTGTCTTTTCTATGAGATTTGCAAGATTCTTAGCTTCCTGCTCTATCTGCTCTTTGTCTTTGCCTTCTATCATTACTCTCACTAAAGGCTCTGTTCCAGAAGGACGGATTAAAACTCTTCCTTCTCCGGCAAATTTTTCTTCTAACTGTTCAATTGCTTCTGCAATTTCCGGATATTCCATATATGATTCTTTCTTATGATTAGGAACTGTAGCATTTACAAGCGCCTGTGGTAAAACATTCATTATTGCTGCAAGCTCAGATAATGATTTTCCTGTCTTGACAATAACTTCAAGCAAATGCAGCGCGCTTAAAAGTCCGTCACCTGTAGTATTCTCATCAAGGAAAATAATATGACCTGACTGTTCTCCACCAAGAGAAGCCCCTATTTCTTTCATTCTCTCAAGGACATATCTGTCTCCTACTTTTGTAGTTTCAAGATTAAGTCCTTTTTCCTTAGCCATAATTACAAGTCCAAGATTTGACATTACTGTCGCAACAATCGTATTCTTTGCAAGTTTTCCCTGCTTCATTAAATAACAGCCGCAAATAGCCATTAACTGGTCGCCATCAACAAGATTCCCATTTTCATCTACTGCAAGAAGACGGTCTGCATCACCGTCAAAGGCAAGACCAAGAACTGCTTTTTCATAGACAACTCTTGCTTTTAATTCTTCCATATGTGTAGAACCACAGTTGGCATTTATATTTGTTCCGTCCGGACTTATATGTATCGGAACAATCTGTGCGCCTAAATCTTCAAGTGTTTTGATTGAGGTATAATATGATGCACCTTCTGCGCAATCCACAACAATCTTCATACCGTCAAGTTTTATATCTACTGCTTTTTTTGCAAACTCTATATACTGCTCTTTGGCATCAGGACGATATTCTATCTTGCCTACGCCTGAGCCTGTCGGCATAGTAATGCCCTGCATATGATTTCTTATATAACTTTCTATTTCATCTTCAAGTTCATCAGACAGCTTATAGCCTTCGCCATTAAAGAATTTAATTCCGTTAAATTCCATAGGATTATGTGAGGCTGATATTACAACACCTGCATCAACTTTAAATTTCTTTGTAAGATATGCAACAGCCGGTGTAGGAAGCACCCCGACAAACACTGCGTTTGCGCCAACAGAACATGCTCCTGCCATAAGTGCATAAGCAAGCATATCTCCTGAAATTCTTGTATCACAGCCAACAAGTATTGTCGGCTGATGTGCATTTTCTTTAGTAAGTACATAGGCTCCTGCCTGACCTAACTGCATGGCAAGCTCTGGTGTAAGTTCAGAATTTGCAACACCTCTTACACCATCTGTACCGAATAATCGTCCCATTATGTTATCTCCTTTAATTAAATTGTATTAGTTCTGATCAGACCCAGTTCCTGATGTATCGGAAACAGAATTATCCTGGGTAGCTGCAGGCGTAGATGTAGGTGCAGGACTGCTTTCTACGGTTTGTGAAGTCTGTGTCGTTGCACTTAAATTAACTTCAACTGTAGGCTCATCTACTACCTCTATATCATTATTATTCGTAGTAATTTCTGTCTTTACTTTGTGTTTTCCTTCGCTGAGGCCTTTTAAGTCTACTGACACACCCAGATTGTCTACAGAAAAATCAAGGAAATCCTGACTCTGTCCTCTTAACTGTATATCCAGATATAAATTACCATCAAAACTTGCATCCAGACCTGTCGGAGTATTTAAAACATCAACTTTTGTAACAGGGAATGATACTTTCTGTATTGTTAGCTCTTCCACCTTTATTGTAACTTTAACTTTCTTATCACTGTCATTTACAAGTTTTAGATTTTCAGGAAGATATTTGCTTACATCTACAGTCTTCTCAATATCCTTATCTGCTCCATCAATATTTAATTCAGAAGCCGGAATTACAATTGTGCTTATCTCTTTCAAATCATCAACATTACCCGCAAGTAAAACTGTTGTCGGTGAGTAATGCATTTCTGTATATCTGTATCCGTCTTTAACTGTTCCTTCAACTGAGAAATCTAAATCTACACTCTTTGTATGAAGTAATTTAGCCTTAATATCAAACTTTGTTGTACTGCAATATAACCGTTCATCATCTACTTCATCACCATTTTTATCGAAAAGCTGACCTTCAATCTGAGTCGAAATATCTTCACTTGCGTTAGAAGCATCTAACACTACTTCCATAGATGCAATATCATCTACAAGCGACTGTGGTCCTGATACTGTTATTTCAGACGGACTTACAGTAGTATCTCCGACAGTATGACCTTCTGCAGTATTTCCGGTAACCTGAAGATTTACAGGAACTTTCTTAACAATTTCTTCTTCTATTGAAATCTTAACAGTATTCTTCTGTAAATTTATGTCTAATATTTTATCTTCATTCTTAAGGGCATATACCTTAACAGGAACAGAAGTTTCAGAAATTCTCTCAGAGAAATCTGCTACTGCCTTGAAATCACTGTTCGTAAGTGATTCCACAACTGAACGCTTGGCACGGACAGTAAAAGAAACAGAATTACTTCCATCAAGAACCTGATATACTAATCCTGCATCAGATAAAACAGTTTCATTTTCAAATACAACAGGAATGTTTTTGAAAGTCTTAGTTGTAACCGGGTCATCAATATTTACGACAATCATCCACAAACCGACAGCAAAAAAGACGGACAAAATCTTAAGACCCATATTAGTTGTAAACCAATTCTTCATGATCTCGCCCTTCCTTTCCACAATCTAAAGCGTTTTACATCAATAGATTTTTTCTGTATATAAGTTAATTTTGACTTAAGGTAATCCGCATCTATATTTCTAATCAGTTCTCCTCCAATCGCAAGGGAAACTGCTCCGGTCTCTTCTGATACAATTATTACAAGTGAATCTGCTACTTCGCTGAGTCCTACGCCGGCACGATGTCTTGTTCCAAGCGCCTTGCTTAATCTCATACTGTCAGACAACGGAAGATAACATGTTGCGGATACTATTCTGTCTCCTCTTATTATTATCGCACCATCATGAAGAGGTGTATTATGCTCAAATATATTTATCAGAAGCTGCCCTGAAACTAATGCATCAAGCTTTATTCCTGTTCTCTCATACTCACCAAGAACTACATCCTGCTCAATTACGATTAACGCTCCCGTCTTAACTTTTCCCATTTCAAATGACGCACGGACAATTTCATTTACGGTATAATCAGAAAATCTTAATTCCTGATTCTTACTGACCGGATTTGAAAAAAATGAAGCAAATATATTCTTTCTTCCCAATTGTTCAAGTGCAGTTCTGAATTCAGGCTGAAATACAATTATAACTGCAATAATACCAACATTTATCGTCTTATTAGCGATAAACAGTATTGTATTCATTCTAAATACCGCTGCAATAATGTAAAATGCTGCAACTACAAGTATACCTTTTAACAGCATCCATGCTCTGGTATTCTTAATCCAGCGCATAATCTGATATATGAGAAATGTAAGAATTATAATCTCAATAATATCAACAGGCGTAATTTGCGGGAACGAAACTACTGTTATATATTTTTTTATAAATGAATTAATTCGTTCCATTAAATCGCACCCTTTCTGAATTTATTATCTGTTACTCTTTATATTTTTTATTTTATCTGCTGAAACACTTTTTTTCTTATCTTCTCTGACTTTTTTCTGAGGGTTGATTCTTTTCACTTCTTTTTCACGCTTTGTGATTGTCATCTTAGGAACAGCCTTCACATAGTAATAATACTCATCGTCCTCAAATTGGACATGTTCCGTTCTTGTATAATCAACACTAAACACAAAAAACTGTAAGATAAATGCAACTGCCAGAGAAATAATTGCACCTGGTATTACTGAAAGAATATCATTTGATATATCCAACATGAAATCTCCTATCAAAAACACCAGTAAATCAAGTAAAATACCTGTAAATATCGCAATATTCCACGAATGATCTACAGACATACGACGGATAACATATACTACAAGTATAGTTACCATTGCTGTAATTATCCACAAATACATTTGCGAACTTTTTATTGTATTCTCAACTATAAGCAAATATGCCTGTGTTGTACTCTCATCTTCTACCCTGAAAAGATTTAATGATGCCGCTGATATGTTCTTTAAAAGGAAATAAACAATTCCTCCAAAACATACAGGTATCATAGTTACAGGAGTAGCTGTCATACCTAAAATGACAGGTACTAAAAATGGTACTTTTAATGCAAATGCAACTGCTGTAAGCAGCAGAGCATATGCATATTTAGGCGCAAACCTGTAATATACAAGTAATATTATCAAAAATAACATTAAAACAATTGCTGCAAGTTCTAATGAAACTGAATATAAATGTATAAGAATAAGTCCTGCGGAAAACAAAACCATTACATTAACAGGCAGAAAAGCACTAAGCATTGCAAGTATAAGCGCTGTTACCGGGCTGTTAAGTTTTCCCATAAATCCAATACTGTTATTTATAAGTAATGTAACTACCAGCATTGTTATAAATTTCATTGCAGCATTTATATACAGCGAAAATTTGCTGTAGAAATTCCGCATCCATTCTTTAAATTCCAGTAAATTTGTCATTTGGCACCGTCCCTTCCAAATTCAGGCTTCTTAGAATTGTTGCCTTCGTCTGTCTAAGATGTTCATTATTATATATTTTTTCCAGTTCTTTTAATTCTCTGCAATATTCTTCCAGATACTTCTGTGCTTTTTTGTATCTCTTCCTGTAGATACAAAAACCGACAACTTCAAACAGAATAAGAAAACCTATATAACCTCCAATGAGCCAAACAGCAACTGACATAACTTTTATCTGCTGAAGATGATTAATATAATACTCCATGCGACAGAAAACAAACAACCCGACTATCAATATATAGGCAAATGTAGCTGCAATTGCCGTCCATATTAAATGATAGCTTATATAGTCATTTTTATAATAATGGCTCGCAATATCAGCCTGCCGGCCTTTTTCTGTTTCAAAAACAGCAAGCCTTGTCATCTGGCGAACCTTATCTTCATTTAGCATATTATGATTCCTTTCATTAAAATGTCAATGATACAACACACCAGCTTTTGCTGATTTATTTTTCTGTATTAAGGAATCTCATACGATCCTTACCGGAACTTCCAAGTCTCTTATCTGAATCATCACTCTTAGGAACAGCCTGTATTCCTTTTAAGTCTTTAACAACATTTTTCTTACATGCTTCACACAGACGGCCTGAACGAATCAATTTACCGCATCTTTCACATTCAATACCTATAGCACTTTCTTTAGATAAGATAAGACGTTCTTCCCTAATCCAGTTTCTTATCTGATTAGTCGAAACCTCATTTTCTTCTGATACCTCTGCAATTGTTGCCCCAGGATTTTCTCTGATATAGTTTTTTACCTGTTCAAATTTTGCTTCAAGCTTCTTAACACATGCCGGACAGATATTTCTTCCTGTATAATTAAATAATGCTCCACAACTTTTACAATTTCTTATATCCATAACAATTCCTCCTCAATACCCTTTTCCAATGCACAATGTAGCAACATAAACCCTTTCTGCTCCATTTGTGAGTAATAAGTGTGATATTTCATCAACGGTACTGCCTGTCGTAAATATATCATCAACTAATAATATTCTTTTAAATTTTACCACATTTCTTTCTATTTTAAAAGCACCTTTTAAATTTTTCTGTCTTTCTGTATCATTTAATTTTTTCTGTGGTACTGTATTTCTGATTCTTGCAACAATATTCTTTTCTACCGGTATAGCAAGCTCTTTTCCGATGTGCTTTGCAAGCACCTGCGCCTGATTATAACCTCTTTTTTTCTCTTTTTTTCTAAAGAGCGGAACTGCAATTATATAGTCTGGAGACCAGTTTTCTATAATGCCCCTGTATTTGTCACAAAACTCTTTTGCATAATACTTTGCATAATATTTTTTATTGGAATATTTAAATCTGTACATTGATTTTTTCAATACAGGACTATATGTCCACAGAGAAACCCCCTGTGTAAAATAATGTTTTTTCCTTTTGCAGTCAAGACAATACTCTTCTTCGGTCTCTAGTGGTTTACCACATTTCATACAATAAACACCACCCACAAACGGAAGTTTTTTTCTGCACTCTTTGCAAATCATTTCGCCAACAGGCATTATACAGTCGCATATTACACAATGTGGCGGACATAACAGCTCCTGTATTACTTCTGTTAGTTTACATAATATTCCAATACCTGTATTTATTTTTTTATTCAATCCCCTCAAAATCTCCCTACATACTCATTTCATTTTTCAAAAAATACTGTAAACCGCTATATCTTTTATGCTCATTTTCATTTTCTACCATCTCATTAAAAACTGTTGCACTTCCAACAAGCGCAACACAGTTTTTCGCCCTTGTAACTGCTGTATATAACAAATTTCTGTTCATAAGCGGGCGAGGTCCCTGAAACATAGGCATTACTACAGCCGGATATTCACTTCCCTGAGATTTGTGCACTGTTATTGCATAGGCAAGTTCAAGCTCATCTAACAGCTTAAACGGATAGTCCACCTGACGGTTTTCATCAAATACGACCGTCATAAGCTCCATATTTTCATCAATGCGGCTTATAACCCCGATATCTCCGTTAAACACGCCCATGCCTTTTTCAATTTCAACATTATAACGGTTTAAAATCTTCCACTCCAACTGATAATTGTTTTTTGTCTGCATTACTTTATCACCTTCTCTGAACAGGCGGTCAGGCATCTCTTTTTCATATTTACCAGCCGCAGGAGGGTTTAAATATTTCTGCAGAAGTTTATTTAATTCATACACACCAAAAACACCTTTTCTCATAGGTGTAAGCACCTGTATATCGAGCGGTGTTGCATTAACAAAGCGCGGAAGTTTATCCTGGACAAGTGACAAAATCGCCCTCTGCATTATGAGCTGGTCATTCTGATGAATAAAGAAGAAGTCCCTGCTGTCTTTTTTCTGCAAATCAACTTCCTCGCCACGATTGATTTTATGCGCATTTTTGACAATATCACTCTCCATCGCCTGACGGAAAATTTTCGTAAGTCTTACAACCGGCAGTACCTGACTGTCTATCATATCTTTTAATACACATCCCGGCCCCACGCTCGGGAGCTGGTTGACATCTCCAACGAATATAAGCCTTGTTCCTACAAGAACTGCTTTTAAGAGATAGTTCATAAGATACATGTCTACCATAGATGTTTCATCTACTATAATTACATCTGCCTCCAATGGATTCTGTTCATTTCTTCCAAATTCCGCAACCCTGTTGTCTCCCTCTAAACCGCCTGAGAGTTCAAGCAGACGGTGCAAAGTCTGTGCTTCATATCCTGTAGTTTCTGTCATTCTCTTTGCAGCACGTCCCGTAGGTGCTGCAAGATACAAATCCATTCCCTCTGATTCAAAATAATGTATTATAGTTTCTATTGTTGTAGTTTTTCCTGTTCCGGGTCCACCTGTTATTATAAGAAGGCCTTTCTTAACTGCTTCTATAACCGCCTTATGCTGCATTTCATCAAGCACAATTCCGTCCTGCTTTTCTATTTCAGAAATTTTATTTTCAAGTTTTTCTTCATCAACATCATAATTAACATTTAAATCATCAAGCATTCTGGCAACATTCATTTCCATGAAATAATTCTGAGCCGCATATACTCTTATTTCTTCTTCAATCTGTTTTATGTAAACCTTTTTATCTATACACAAATCCATTAAATGATGTTCTATATCATCAGCTGATACACCGAGCAATTTAGTTCCTTCCATCATTAGAATTTCTTTAGGCAGATACATGTGTCCATCTAATGATGCTTTCTGTAGAACATAAAAAATCCCGCTTCTTATACGGAAGTCAGAATTACTTCCTATACCTGCTTTTTTTGCAATCTCGTCTGCTTTCAAAAAACCTATACCCTGTACTTCTTCTGCAAGACGATATGGGTTTTCTTCTATGATTCCACCTATTTTAAGACCATAACGGGCATACAATTTCATTCCGAGCTGATATGTTATACCATATTTCTGCAAAACCATCATGATCGCACGCAAATCTCTCTTATCAGCCATCTGACTTGCTATTTCCCGTGCTTTTCGTTCACTAATGCCCTTTATTTCCGCAAGTCTTTCAGGTTCATTTTCTATTATTTCAAATGTTTCTTCACCAAATCGTCTGATTATCCTTGATGCCATTGCCGCACCAATTCCTTTTATTGCGCCTGAACTTAAGTATCTTTCTATTGATTTTACATCTTCAGGCGGCAGCACCTCATACTCCCTTATTTCATACTGCGGACCATATGTTGGATTAATTACCATATCTGCTTTGATGAGTAATAATTCTCCCTCAGAAACTGATGCGGCATAACCTACACATGAGTACAACTCCCCATCACAGTCAAGGTCCATAACCGTATAACCGTTATCTTTATTCTGAAAAACAATATGGTCAACATAACCTTTTATCTCTTCCATTTTTCCACCTCCTGCCACTGACAGTTTTCTATGATATACAGCAACAAAAAGCCCCTAGCAAAATTACGCTATGGGGCCTTATCATTTAAATTGTCAAAGATATTCGCAATCTGCTTTGCTGCCTGCTAATATTGGATTTTCTCTTTGATTTTATAAATTATAATTTCTTTTCATCTGCTCAAATAATTTCTGTGCGATACCAAAATCTGTCTGTTTTGTCGCAGACTTTGCCATCTCCTGATATGCTAAATCGCTGAACATTTCAACTTCATTATTTGAAGACTCTTCTGATTCAGGAACCATTTTTTCCATTCCCTTAAAAATCTGTTCAACAAAATATGCTTCAAATTCTTTACAGACATCCATTAGTTCATCTTCATCTGCCGAAGATAAATCTGAGCTGTTTAACTTACTCTCTAATTCTGATGTTGCAGAAGAAGTCTTATAATAATCTGAATTATAAAGAGTAGATGCATCTATTGACATAGCCATATATCTTCCTCCATCAAACAATCGTTCACATTATACTTCTGTTCATTCTATACTTCTCTACATGTTACTTATCGTCCGTTAAATCTGTCAGCCAGATTATCTCTTAAGGTTGTTAGCTTCTTCCATCATAGTATCAGATGTTGTTATCGCCTTTGAATTCATCTCATATGCCCTCTGTGCAATTATAAGATTAACCATCTCATCTGCGACCTGGACATTGGAACTTTCCAAATATCCCTGATACAATGTACTTCTCTGAGCCTGAGCAATTGTATTTTCTTCCTGTGCAACACCTGATGCCGGTGATACCTGGAAATATGTACCTGCAAGCTTAGTAAGACCTGATGGATTGTTAAACTGGTATAAACCTATAGTTGCACCTAAATCAACCCAGTTATTATCAGCATTCATATATCCAAGAGAACCATCTTTACTGAATTTAACTGATGACATCTGATATCCTGCCGGAACCTGAATACTGTTTCCGTTAGTATCAAGCACAGGATAACCCTCTGACGATGTCAGAATCATTCCACCATTACCTGAAAGAGCCCATTTAAAATTACCGTTTCGTGTATAAGCAATCTCGCCATTTTCCTGGCGAACAGCAAAGAAACCTTTACCACTGATACCAAAATCAGTATTGCTGTCTGATTCCTGCATAGACCCCTGTTCAAATGATGTATCTATAGAACAATTTCTTACACCAAGTCCAACCTGTGCACCAACCGGCTTAGGGTTACCATTGGCTGTTGTTGTCTTAGTCTGGAGAGTTTGATATAAAAGTGATTTAAATTCAGCTTTTTCAGACTTAAAACCCGTTGTATTAACATTTGCAAGGTTATCTGCTATAGTATCTACATTAGTCTGCTGGGCTATCATTCCTGATGCCCCTGTCCATAATGCTCTTAACAAATTATCCACACCCTTTCATTAAGTATAATCCGTTACAGTCTTCCTACCTGGTTGACTGCTTTATCTAAAGTCTCATCAATTGACTGTATAATTTTCTGATTAGACTCATAATTTCTCTGTATTTCAATCATACTTACCATTTCTTCTACAACATTGATGTTAGAAGCTTCTAACACGCCCTGAACAACAGTACACGGTGCATTCTGTGCTGTAGCTCCATCTACCGCGTCATACAAATTTTCTCCGTAATGTGACAAATAGTTATAATCAGCAAAATCAACAAGTGCAAAACGGTCTACCAACTGGTCATTCTGATATATATTGCCTAATGTATCAACCTTAGTCTCTGAATTAACATCTAATCTTATCGGTCCATTCTGACCCAGCACAAAATCTCCGTCATCTGTTACAAGATAACCTTCCTGTGTCAATGTAAATGAGCCGTCACGAGTATACTTAGTGCTCGTCTCACCTGCTTTGTTAGTATATGATATCTGGAAAAATCCTTTTCCATCTAAAGCAAAATCATAATCATTATCAGTAACTTCAATAGGTCCTTCATCAAAATTAGTATATGTCTCACCAATCTTGGCACCCATATTCATTGTACCGATTCTTCTGTTATTAAAAAACTCTGATTCATCTTTAATCTTGGCAGCATAAACATCAGCAAAACTTACACTAGTTGCGCCCTCTTTTTTAAATCCGTTAGTATCAGAATTAGCGAGGTTATTAGTTACTACTTCCATTCTCTTCTGCTGCTGAACCATACCTGTATAAGCTGTGTATAAACCCTTAACCATACATTAAGCCCTCCTAAAGATTATTCTTCAGTCCTTCCGCTTAAGAACTCAACATATTTACCTGTTCCAATTGCAACTGCTGTCATTGGTTCTTCTGCTGTCATTGTATTGATACCTGTCTTCTCTTCAATAAGCTCTTCAAGTCCGCGAAGCAATGCTCCACCACCTGTAAGAACGATACCTCTGTCGGCAACATCGGCTGCAAGTTCCGGTGGAGTCTTCTCTAATACACTGTGAACAGCTTCTACAATCTGTGAAGTCGTCTCTTTAAGTGCTTCTTCTGTCTCCTCGGAAGTAACTGTAACAGTCTTAGGTAAACCTGTAACAAGGTTACGTCCTCTTACATCCATTGTCTCTACCTGTGGTCTTCTGTAGGCTGTACCGATTTTAATCTTGATATCCTCAGCTGTTCTTTCACCAATCAAAAGATTATGCTTCTTTCTCATAAAACGAACTATAGCTTCATCGAAATCATCACCGGCAATTTTAATTGACTGGCTTACTACAGTTCCTCCAAGTGAAATAACTGCGATATCAGATGTACCACCACCGATATCAACTATCATGTTTCCGCAAGGTCTTGAAATATCAATACCTGCACCTATAGCTGCTGCGATAGGTTCTTCTATAATAGCAACACTTCTTGCTCCTGCCTGAATTGTTGCATCTTCAACTGCTTTCTTCTCTACTTCCGTAACACCACTTGGAACGCAGACACTTATCCTTGGTTTACGGAACATTTTCTTTCCTACTGCTTTCTGTATAAAATACTTAAGCATCTTCTCTGTTACCGTGTAATCAGAAATAACACCCTGACGAAGCGGTCTTACAGCCACGATATTTCCAGGTGTTCTTCCAAGCATAAGTCTTGCTTCTTCTCCAATTGCCTTAATACGGTTAGTGTCTCTATCAAAAGCTACTACTGATGGCTCTTTTAAAACCACGCCTTTACCTCTTATATATACCAGGATACTAGCGGTTCCCAAATCAATTCCTATATCTGTTGAAACCATTTCCAATCCCCTTTCTTCGCATTTCTGTAACTACTCCAATCCCTGGTCCGGGAAAGAATTTTACAATTACATTTTATCCGTCTATTACTGTTTTTAAACATACCTGAATCCATTATATACAAGTTATATAACTTTGTCAAAGTTTATTTTTTCAAAGCAACAGCTTCGATTTCAATAAGCACATCTTTAGGAAGTCTTGCAACCTCTACACATGAGCGTGCCGGAAATGGCTCTTCAAAATATGAAGCATAAACTTCATTTATTTTTGCAAAATCGTCCATATTCTTTATAAATACTGTTGTCTTAATAACATCAGATGGTTCACAGCCTGACGCCTTTAAAAGATTCATAAGATTTCCAATTGCCTGTTTTGCCTGACCCTGTGCATCTTCCGGAATATTTCCAGTCTTTGGGTCTACAGGAATAACTCCTGATGTATATACCATTCCATTAACTTCTATTGCCTGTGAGTATGGTCCGATTGCTGCCGGTGCGTTTTCTGTACTGATTACATTTTTCATTATTTTGTCCTCCTGATATTTTTTTCTGTGATTTCTATTTTTCTTTCTTTTAAAAGTCTTCCTACTGCCCTTTTAAATGACGCCTTGCTAAGTCCTGTCTCTCTTTTTATTATCTCCGGTGAAACCTTATCATTAAAAGGAAGTACACCATCATAAGAGTCTATAACATCAAGAACTATCTTAGCATCATCATCCATTTGCAGATATGCTTTTTTTCTGACACTTAAATCAAGCTTACCATCTTCAAGCACTCTTGTAACCCTTGCAGTTACAACATCACCTATCTGCAAATCACCCTGACAGTCTTTCTTCGGAATAAGTGCTGAATATTTGTCGTCAACTGCAACAAACAAACCATAATTTGCACTTTTTTCATAAATTCTTCCTTTAACTGTATCTTCTATAGTATATGGACTGTTAGAAGATAAAGCTTCATACACATTCATTGAAGCGCATAAGCGGTTACTCTTGTCTATATAAAGTGTAACAAGGCATTCATCGCCTTCTCTTACTCTTCTGGTCTGCTGCTTAAATGGAAGAAACAGGTCCTTCTCAAGCCCCCAGTCCAGAAAAGCTCCAATTTTTCCAACTTCTGTTACTTTCAGGACAGCCACTCCGCCCAAAGTGAGCATTGGCTGTTTTACTGTTGAAATAAGTCTGTCCTTTGAATCTCTGTATATAAACACATCTATACAATCACCAATCTGAGTATTCTCAGGCACCTGTTTTATCGGCAAAAGAACCCTCTCTGCAAAAGAGCTTCCCTCTGCAAGATAAACACCAAAATCTACTTTCTTAACTACTTCCAGTTTCTGCACATTTCCTAATTCTATCATGTCTGTCCGTCCTTTCATATATCCGGCTAAAACAACCGGCTCACTTTACTGTTACAACAAAAAAGACTTCCTTTTGTCTAAGGAAGTCCACTAACTGGCCCACAAGGATTCGAACCTTGAAATGCTGGAGTCAGAGTCCAGTGCCTTACCATTTGG
>CAJJNI010000052.1 GCA_905193085.1 uncultured Lachnospiraceae bacterium
CCTAGGAATTTCGGTTTTCTTGGAAAAGGTAATTCGTCATCTGTAGAAACACTTGAAGAACAGGTAAAGGCAGGTGCAGCCGGCTTAAAGCTTCATGAAGACTGGGGTTCAACACCAAAAGCAATTGATACATGTCTTACTGTGGCGGACAAATATGATGTTCAGGTTTCCATACATACAGATACATTAAATGAAGGCGGATTTGTTGAAGATACAATCAATGCTTTTAAAGGAAGAACAATCCACACATATCACACAGAAGGTGCCGGAGGCGGTCATGCACCTGATATTATTAAAGCTGCTGCATTTCCTAATGTGCTTCCATCATCAACAAACCCTACAATGCCATTTACTGGAAATACAATAGATGAGCATCTTGATATGCTTATGGTATGTCACCATCTTGATAAAAATAATAAAGAAGATGTTGCATTTGCCGATTCAAGAATAAGACCTGAAACAATTGCGGCAGAAGATGTTCTTCATGACATGGGTATATTCTCTATGATGAGCTCTGATTCACAGGCAATGGGTCGTGTAGGTGAGGTAATTATCCGTACATGGCAGACTGCCGATAAGATGAAAAAACAGAGAGGTCCGTTAGAAGAAGACAGCGACAGGAATGATAATACCCGTATTAAGCGTTTTATTTCAAAATACACAATAAACCCTGCAATTACACATGGTATTTCAGAATATGCAGGTTCAGTTGAGGTTGGAAAAATTGCAGACCTTGTTCTCTGGAGACCTGCAATGTTTGGAGTAAAGCCGGAAATGATAATAAAAGGCGGGTTTATCTGCTCATCAAAAATGGGTGATGCAAATGCTTCAATTCCAACTCCACAGCCGGTAGTATACACCGACATGTTTGGTGCAAAAGGACTTGCTGTAGACAGAACATCTATAACATTTGTTTCAAAATATGCGTACGATAATAACATAAAAGAGACACTTGGTCTCAAAAAATGTGTTCTGCCTGTAAAAAATTGCAGAAATATAGGTAAAAAAGATATGGTATATAATAATACAATTGCCAAAATTGATGTCGACCCGGAAACCTATACAGTAACGGTCGATGGTAAAGAAGTGACATGTGAGCCATTTTACGAGTTGTCTTTAGCAAGAAAATATTTTTTGTTCTAAATATATAGAATAAATTGCATATAATTCCTATTCTGAATATATAGAATAAATTGCCTATAATTCCTGTTCTGAATATATTGAACAAATTGTATATGCTTCTGATTCTAAACAAGTAGAATGAGTGGCGCATAATATCAATTTTGAATAAATAAATAGAATGAAAAATGCGAATATTTTTGATATGAGGAGATTAGATTATGATAGCTGACAAAATATTAGGCAAAGTTTCAGACAAAGAAGCGCAGGGAATTGTTAAGGTTCCTTTTGAATGGTTTGAACTTGAAAAAAAGCGAATATCCAAAGTTGCGTCAAATGGTGAAAAAATTGGTGTCTGTATAGAGCAGACATTAAATGATAAAGATATAATTGCTGAGGATAATGAAACTACATATGTAGTAGATTTGCAGCCGGGAAAACTTATAAAAACTAAAGTAAATTCCATGACACAAATGGGAAGATTATGCTTTGAATTGGGAAACCGCCACCTGTCACTTAAAATAGAAGAAACACAGGTAATGGTACCGTATGATGAGCCTACATTTGAGTATTTAAAGAAGCTGGGGTTTGATGTTGAGGTTGTTACAGCGCTGTTTACAGATTTTATTGAGTGTAAAGCACATGGAAGCAGCCACAGTCATGAACATGAGCACAGCCATGAAGATGGGCATACTCATGAGCACCATCATAGCCACGAAGATGAGCATTAACACGGTCACGAAGATGAACATAATCATATGAACATGAGCACAGCCATGAAGATGGGCATACTCATGAGCACCATCATAGCCACGAAGATGAGCATTAACGCAGTCATGAATATCAACATAGTAATTAATAAATGTGGAGGCTGATTAATATGGAAAGTATTTCAATATTGCAGATGCTTCAGGTCAGCGACAGCCTGTTTCCGATAGGGGCATTTACTTTGTCGAACGGTCTTGAAACATTTGTTTTAGACAAAAGCCTTAAAACAAATGAAGATTTAGAAGAATATATAGACTGTTTTTTGTCGGTTCTTCCGTACAATGAGCTGGGCGTAATGATGCTTGCGTACAAAAATGCGGATAATAAACAATATTTACAAAAGCTTGATGAATATTTTACAGCATTAAAAGGACCGATGGAAGTCCGTATCGGAAACAGAAAGCTTTGTAACCGTTTTCTAAAAATCTGGGACGAGATAAAAGATTACACACATATCTGTAATTACAGGGCAATGATAAAAGAGAAAAAATGCAAAGGCATTCATGCAGTAGTTGTAGGGCTTTACGCAAAAGACATAAATTTAGACATATACACTGCGGCAGCAGTCTATGCGTACAGTCTTGTGTCAGCAATAGTTACAAATGCTGTCAAAACAGTGCCGCTAAGCCAGCTTGCAGGACAGAAAATATTAAACAGCGTTTTAGGAAGAATACAGGAGCAGGCAAAACTTGCAGACGGTATTACAATGGAGGATTTAGGAGTTGGAGCTCCGATAATGGACATTGCAGCCATGGATCATGAGTGTCTGTATTCGAGATTATACATGAGTTAATTGTTAATATATTTCAATATTTATGTGTTATATACTATAGATGAGCAAAATACAGAAAAATGCCCCAAAATAATCTCATTTGTTTGTAAATGAAACACATTTTGAAAAATATAATATGTCTTTATGACACTGACAAAATTGTGAAATATCTTAAATTTACTCATTTATAATTAAAAATTAAGATGCATACAATGATGTTATATTATTCATAATTTATATACGGATTGGAGGAAGAAAGATGAGTTTCGTTAAAATAGGCGTTGGCGGACCGGTTGGTTCCGGAAAGACTGCACTGATAGAAAGACTTACGAGAATAATGTCAAAAGAGTACAGTATTTGTGTTATAACAAATGATATATACACAAAAGAAGATGCACAGTTTCTTATAAAAAATTCGGCACTTGATGCAGAGCGTATAGTCGGTGTAGAGACCGGAGGGTGTCCCCATACAGCCATAAGAGAAGACTGTTCAATGAACCTTGAGGCAGTTGATGAAATGGCAGAAAAATTCCCTGATGTACAGATAATATTTATAGAAAGCGGCGGTGATAACCTGTCCGCCACATTCAGTCCTGACCTTGCAGATGCGTCAATATATGTAATTGATGTTGCACAGGGCGAAAAAATACCGAGAAAAGGCGGTCCTGGAGTTACTCGTTCAGACCTGCTCGTTATAAACAAAACCGACCTTGCTCCGTTAGTTGGCGCTAACCTTGATGTTATGGCATCTGATTCAGAAAGAATGAGAGAAGGAAGAAAATTTTTGTTTACTAATCTTATGTCAATGCAGGGTGTAGATGAAGTTATCGACTGGATAAAAAAAGATGTGTTATTTGAGGGATTATAATGAATAGCCGTTTATATTTGGAAACTGAAGTCAGGGATAAAAAAACTTATATAAAAGATGTATTTTTCAAAGCTCCATATAAAATAATGTCTCCATTTACGGACGAAAAAACAGGCGGGATACAGATAATGTTGATGAGTGCCTCAGCAGGACTGCTTGCCGGTGATACATTTGAGAGTGACCTTGTTTTTGGTAAGGATTCTAAAGTTAAGTATACATCTCAAAGCTATGATAAAGTATTTAACACGAAGGATAAATTTGCGCAGAAAGACGTTAAAATTACAGTCAAAGCGGGCGCAAAAGTAAAATACATGCCATATCCTGTTATTCCGTTTAAAAACAGTAACTTCAAAAGTCATGTACAGGTTCAGCTTGATGAAACTGCATCATTTGTTTACTGTGATATTTTCACATGTGGAAGAAGCGGAATGGGAGAATATTTCGAAATGAAAAAGACTGACAGTTATTTAAAAGTCTGTGTTGGTGATAAACTTGCATTTGCAGACCATACATTAATTGAACCCGGAAAATTTCCTTATAACAGCATGGGATTATGGCAGGACTATACTCATAATGGAATGATGTATATTTATGTTTCTGATAAGGATAAAGAAAAAGAACTTATTAGCGTTATAAGACAGAAGAAAAATGAAGAAGAAAACATTTTGTTAGGTGCCTCTAACGCAGAAAATGGAATAATTGTCCGCATTATGGCAATGAGCGGAGAAAAAATCTATAATATATTTAATAAAATATCCGGAGTAGTGTGATTATATATTTAAGTCATACTATTCCGGATAATTTTTCAAGTTCATTTTCTGATACATCTGCTTTTTTTGCGGCATCATAAAACTTTTTGGCATCTTTGTCTGTTTTCTTCTGCAGTATGTTAAATTTACTGTCAAGCTTTTTTAGTCTGTCTGTTTCTTTAGATGTATCGCTTATATTATTGATTTCTACCTGGCAGTCAAAAATATCTTTAAAATCTTTTAAAAGTTTCTTACCTTCTTTTGTAATTAAATCAGCGTTATTAAGAAGTGATTTTGCATTTGTGGTCTCAGAAGAATCACAGTAATCAGTTTCGTTAAGTTCATCATTAAGATTTGAAAGCTCACAGATGTCATTTATATATTCATCTGCGCCAAAATTATTTTGGCGTGATAAAACAAAAGCACACAGAGCCAGTACCGTCACAAATATAAGAAATAATGGAAAAATGTATGTTTTTTTCATACAAAATGTACTCCTTTAATTAAATTTTCAAAGTTATTATAACAATATGAAAAATAAATGACAATGCATATTCAAAATAATAATATTTGTTTATCTTTACAAAATATAAACCGTTAAGTATAATCTGTAATAGGATAAGAAAGGATAGTATGTTATGGTAAATAATTTATATATACTTAATTGCATGAAAATAGTTCAGATTATAATGATATGCCTGGATATGCTTTTTGTAGTTGTTATGGTAAAGCAGAAAGAGAGCCGATTGTCGAAATTAATGCTGTGTATTGCGTTTTTGGGAGTTGTGAACAATTTCGGATATTTGCTTGAATTATCTGCCGTAAATGTTAATGATGCCATGAAAGCGGTAAGTGTAGAATATCTTGGCGGTGCTTTTATTGTTTCATTTGTTTTTCTTTTTGCAATAGAATTTTGTGGAATGAAAATGCCAAAAGCAATAGCCTATGCGATTTTTTCATTTGACGGTATAGTGTTGTTAAGTGTTTGTACTTATAAATTTAATCCGTTATTTTACAGTGATACATTTTTTGAAATGAGAGGGATTATTCCGCATCTTTCACTACAGAAAGGACCTTTGTATATTATTAATGCCATTAAACTGTGTGGTATGTTTTTTGTACAGATAGTAATAACCATAAGAACATCATTTACAACGCCAGAAACTCACAAAAGAGCTAGTGCAAGGCTGCTTGCAGTATGTTGCGGACTTCCGTTTTTGGCTTTTATAATAAATGTTTCGGGAGTATTAAATGGTTATGACCCGGTGCCTTTTGTGGAGGCACTGTGTATTTTTGTGTTTGGAATGACGATTGTGTATCAGCATGTATTTGATCTGGCATCAACCGCCTATGAAAATATAATTGCTGAAATGCAGGATATAATAGTTATTGTTGATAAGTCAGCTGGCTATATAGATTCAAATAAGAGTGCAAAACAGGTTTTTAAAGGGCTCTCATACAGCAAGAAAGATAAAAAAATCGTAGATGAGAGACTAAGGAATTTAATAGAAACATGCATACAGAAAGGTATTTCATCTACGGAATATACTTTGAAAGACCACATTTATGAAGTGCATTTAAGTGAAATTGTAAACCGGAGAATCATATCCGGTTATATAGTGTCAATGTTTGACATTACAGAAGAGAGAAAACGACTTGAAAATATGGAACAGTTAAAGATTGCTGCAGATAAAGCAAACAGAGCAAAATCAGAGTTCTTAGCGCGAATGTCGCATGAAATCAGAAGTCCGATAAATGCAGTAATCGGCATGAATGAAATGATACTTCGAGAGAGCAGTGAAGATAATATAAAAGAGTATGCCTCAGATGTTAAAAATTCAGCAAATACACTGCTTAGTTTTGTAAATGATTTACTTGATTCATCAAAAATAGAATCAGAAAAAATGACACTGGTGCCTGTTAATTACAGACTTAAAACAATGATTAAAGATTTATATAACATGATTTCTGTTAAAGCAAAGGAAAAAGACTTAAGTTTTGATGTCCGGATACAGGAGAATCTTCCATCTGTTTTATGGGGAGATGATGTAAGAATTAAGCAGATTCTTATTAATATACTGACAAATGCGGTAAAATACACAGCTAAAGGTAATATCTGGTTTAATATAAGCGGTGATATTAAAGGCGGACGATGTGTTATAAGATATTCTGTCAAAGATACGGGGAGTGGAATTAAACAGGAAAATATTCCACATCTGTTTGATGCATATGAGAGAGTATCTGTTGGAAAGAACCGTTATATAGAAGGAACAGGACTTGGACTTAATATAGCATCGCGACTGCTTGCACTTATGGACAGTGAATTAAAAGTTGAAAGT
The DNA here is from genome assembly GCA_905193085.1 of uncultured Lachnospiraceae bacterium. Classification (GTDB taxonomy): domain Bacteria; phylum Bacillota; class Clostridia; order Lachnospirales; family Lachnospiraceae; genus CAJJNI01. Next base: position 6,616 of record CAJJNI010000052.1, read on the forward strand.
GTATACGGTGAGGGCAGCAGATTTTATTTTGATTTAGAGCAGGAAATAGTTGACGATAAACCTATAGGAAAAGTAGATGTTAAGCAAAGAAAATGTGCAAAAGAATATTCATACAAAGAGTCATTTACTGCACCTGATGCCAAAATACTTGTCGTTGATGACAACCGGATAAATTTAAGAGTGTTTACAGGTCTTCTTAAAAACACAAAACTGCAGATTACATGTGCAAAAAGCGGCGAAGAATGTTTAGAGGAGATTAAGAAGCAGAAATATGATATAATATTTTTAGACCATATGATGCCGCAGATGGACGGGCTTGAAACATTTAAGATTATGCAGAGCAGGCCTGATAACAAATGTAAGGACACACCTGTTGTTATGCTTACTGCAAATGCAACTAATGGTGTAAGGGAAGAATATTTAAAGGAAGGTTTTGACGATTTCCTTGCAAAACCAATTGATTCTAAACTGTTAGAAGAAATGATAGTGCGTTTGCTGCCTGAAAATCTGGTACAGTACAGGTTGGAAGATATGGATTAGGAGAACAAAATGGAACATATAATTTTAGATTTGGAAATGAATGAAGTGGCAGAAAGATACGAAGCAGAGAGAAAAATATGTAGATTTGAGATTATAGAGATTGGTGCCGTGAAGTTAGATGACAATTTTGTCGAAATTGACAGTTTTAAAACATTTGTAAAACCGCAGTATAATTCGCAGATATTAGAAATATATGAAAATCTTACGGGAATAAATACACAGATGGTACAAAATGCCCCTGTTTTTGAGGATGCATTCCGCACCTTTTCCGACTGGTGCGCAAAAGAGGGAGAAAAATATACTATATATGCATGGAGTGACAGCGATTACAAGCAGGTTGCCAAGGAAATGAAGTTAAAATCATATGCTACAAATAAGAATGAAAACATTATGTTAAAAAACTGGTGTAATTTCCAGAAATCATATACACAGAAGCTCGGTGTTGACCATGCCCTTTCTCTGAAAAAAGCATTGACATATGCAGGACTTGATTTCGAGGGCAGAGAACATGATGCATTATTCGATGCAAGAAATACAGCAGAGCTTGTAGCGATTCTTAATGATGATGAAAGGTTTGAGCAGATGCTTGGAAGTGTCGCAGAAGCCTTGCATGATACAGAAATTTCAAGTACGCTTGGCGATTTGTTTGATTTCAGCCAGTTGTCTTTCTAGTGTACTGTATCACTGACTTTCAGCTAAATAACGCAGGATAAATTTTCGTTCTGCAAGGCGGAGGAATGAGTCGTAGCGGGCTACGGCGATTGACGACAACGCAGCAGATGGAAATTTATACAAGTTATTTGGCGAAATATCAATGATACAATACACTAGTATAACGACAACATGTGGAACGAAAAAGAGGGGGGAATTGTTTGACATGGAGTTAATCTTATGCTAGAATTTCCGTAAGCATTTAAATGATTCTAATTATATAGTTTAAAAAGTCAGCTATGTAAGTTTTAAATAAGGTTCAAAATAACACAACATAAGGTTGTGCTTTTCTGATGGCATTATTTATCAAATAATGTTTTTTGGTATCCCACATTTTTCACAATATATAAAAATTAACAACATAATACAGGAGGGGTATATTTGTTTAGTTCGATTATATCGGCATACATACAGGGAATGGAAGTCTGTTTTATCAATGTGGAAGCAGATGTGAGTGAAGGCATGCCAATGTTTGATATGGTAGGTTTTCTTGGAAGTGAAGTTAAAGAAGCTCGTGAGAGAGTGCGTACAAGCCTTAGAAATTCGGGCATAAAGATTCCGCCAAAGCATATAACCGTAAATTTATCGCCTGCCAATCTGAAAAAACGGGGAACAGGTTTTGATTTGGCGGTTGCTCTGGCTGTTATGGCAGGACTTGAAGTGTTTCCCGATGATTTTATGAAAAATGTGCTTGTGCTTGGAGAACTTAGTCTTGATGGAAAAATCAATCCGGTGCGGGGAGTTCTGCCAATTGTCATGGAGGCAAAAAAGAGGGGAATAAAGGCATGCATACTTCCAAAGGATAATATACAGGAGGCTTTGCTTGTAAGTGATATGGAACTGTTTGGTGTAAACAGACTTTCGCAGATTATAGAATCATATGAAAAAGCTGTTCCGTTAGAATGTTCAATGGGTAAAGATAATGAATTTCACAATGATAAGGTAGTAAGTGAGACAGATTTTTCAATGATAAGCGGTCAGTATCTTGCAAAGCGGGCAGCGTTAATATCAGCTGCAGGTTTACATAATTTGTTGCTTATAGGACCGCCCGGAGCCGGAAAAACAATGCTTGCAAAAGCTATGCCGTCGATACTGCCGCAGATGAGCGAAGCAGAGAGTATGGAAATAACTAAAATTTACAGTATAGCCGGGCTATTAAAGAAAGATTCGCCGCTTATCAGGGTAAGGCCTTTTCGTGCTCCACATCATACAATATCAGCGGCGGCGCTTGGGGGAGGTGGAACAATTCCGCACCCCGGAGAAATTACACTTGCACATACAGGTGTGTTATTTTTAGACGAACTTCCGGAATACAAAAAAGAAGTGCTTGAAGTTCTAAGACAGCCATTAGAGGAAGGGGTAATTCATCTTTCAAGACTTGCCGGAAATTATGATTATCCTGCCAATTTTTTATTTGTTGCAGCAATGAATCCGTGTAAATGCGGCTATTTTCCCGACTATAATAAGTGCCATTGTACATATGATGAGGTGAGGCGGTATCTGTCAAAAATAAGCAGACCGCTGCTTGACAGAATAGATTTGTGTGCACAGATGCAGACGGTAACATTTGAAGATTTAGATGGAGAAGAAGATGCATATGCAGAAAGAAGTGCGGAAGAAAATGTAGAAGAAAATGCAGATAAAAATGCCGGTGAAAATGTAAACATAAATTCACATTCAAAAAGAGAAGAAAAGGACAGCGCATATTTTAAAAATGAAGTAGAGAAAGTAAGAATTATTCAGGAAGAAAGATATAAAAATATGAATATTAATTTTAATTCACAGCTCACCGCAGAGCATATAGAAGAAATCTGTCCGCTTGGGAAAAAGCAAAAGGAGTATATGAAAACTGCGTATAATAAGTTTGGCTTAACAGCAAGAAATTATCATAGAATTTTAAAAGTTGCAAGAACAATTGCAGATTTGGAGGAAAGCAGAAATATAGAAGTTTCGCATCTTGTAGAAGCTGTAGAATACCGTACGATAGACAGAAAATACTGGGCGAGGTGATTAAAATATGGATATTTACAATGTTAATGATAAAAATTATCCACAGAAACTTGCAGATATAGCTAATCCACCCAAAAAGCTTTATGTTTTGGGTCAGCTTCCGTCATACAATAAAAAGACGGTTGCTATTGTTGGAGCAAGAGAATGTTCATATTATGGCAGAAAGATGGCCTATGAGTATGCAAAAATTCTTGCTGCACATGGTGTACAGATAATAAGCGGACTTGCAAAGGGGATAGACTGTGCTGCACATCAGGGGGCGCTTGATGCGGGAGAAAAGACATTTGCTGTTTTAGGGTGCGGTGTTGATATATGTTATCCGGCTTCGAACCGCCCGGTTTATGAACAGATTAAAAATAATGGTGGAATAATTTCTGAATTTTCTCCAGAGGAAAAGCCACTTGCATGGCATTTTCCTTTAAGAAACAGAATAATAAGCGGTTTTGCAGATATGGTACTTATAATAGAAGCAAGAGAAAAAAGTGGTTCTCTTATAACCGCTGATGCAGCACTGGAACAGGGAAAAGATGTATATGCACTTCCGGGACGTGTGAGTGATGAATTAAGCGGTGGCTGTAACAGATTGATTTCACAGGGGGCTGGAATTGCGTGGTCTGTTGATGAATTGCTGGTAGCTTTATATCACAGAAATTTTGAAAATAAAAAAGATAAAATGTCAGATAAAACCGGAAAACAAATTGTAAACAAAAATGGCTCTATAGATATAGAAAATAAAAAACACTTCAGGCAGATTATTCAAAAAAGAAATTCGGGTCTTGAAAGTACAGAAAAAAAAGTGTATAGTTGTATAAGTTTACAGCCTAAGCATATAAATGAAATTGTAGAATTAACAGGTATGGATTTGACAGAATTGATTATGACATTATATTTACTGGAAGAAAAAGGCTGTATAATTGAGATAACAAAGAATTATTATGTATTAAAAAACATGTCTTGATATTTTGAATAGAAAATAATACAGTGAGGTTGAAAAGATGGCTAAGTATCTTGTAATAGTGGAATCACCTGCAAAAGTAAAGACAATTAAGAAATTTCTTGGAAGCAATTATCAGGTAATGGCTTCTAATGGTCATGTCAGGGATTTTCCGAAAAGTAAAATGGGGATAGATTTTGAAAATGATTATGAACCGCAGTATATAACAATAAGGGGAAAAGGAGAAATACTGGCAAAGCTTAGAAAGGCGGCTAAGAAAGCAGATAAAGTGTATCTCGCAACTGACCCTGACCGTGAGGGAGAAGCTATTTCATGGCATTTATCAAAATCACTTAAACTCGATGATAATAAAATGTACAGAATCAGTTTTAACGAGATTACTAAAAATGCTGTAAAAGAATCCATAAAAAATGCAAGAGAAATAGATATGGATTTAGTCGATGCACAGCAGGCAAGAAGAATGCTCGACAGAATGGTTGGTTATCGTATAAGCCCGTTGTTATGGGCAAAAGTTAAGCGTGGTTTAAGTGCCGGAAGAGTTCAGTCAGTTGCGCTTAGAATAATCTGCGACCGTGAAGAAGAGATAAATGCATTTATACCGGAAGAATACTGGACAATTGAGGCTGATTTTAATGTAAAAGGTGAGAGAAAGCCTCTTCATGCTAAATTTTACGGAACTTCAGACGGTAAGAAAATGACAGTCCGCACAAAAGAAGAAGCAGATGCAATATTAGCGGCAATAGATGGAAAAGAATGCAGTGTTACTGAAGTAAAAAAAGGACATCGTACCAAGAAACCGCCATTTCCATTCACAACAAGTACACTACAGCAGGAAGCTTCAAAAGTTTTAAATTTTTCTACTCAAAAGACAATGAGACTTGCACAGCAGCTTTATGAAGGTGTTGAAATTGAAGGTCAGGGAACTGTTGGTATCATAACATATCTTCGTACCGATTCAACACGTGTGTCTGATGAAGCAGTGGCAAGTGCAAAAGAATACATTTCAAAGAATTACGGAGACAAATATGTAGCTGACAAAGTGACAGCAGAAAAAGATAATAAGAAAATCCAGGACGCACATGAAGCAATTCGTCCGACTGATATATCAAGAGTACCTGCTATGGTAAAAGACTCTCTTTCAAGAGATCAGTTCAGATTATATCAGCTTATATGGAAACGCTATGCTGCAAGCCGTATGACACCGGCTAAATATGAAACTACATCTGTAAAAATAGATGTTGCAGGATACCGTTTTACTGTAGCTGCATCTAAGCTTGTGTTTGATGGTTTTGCATCAGTTTATATGATGTCTGATGAAGAGGAAGAAGATTCAAATACACTTATAAAAGGTGTTGAAAAAGACAGCGAAATTAAGCTTAAAGATACAGAAAGCAAGCAGCATTTTACACAGCCGCCGGCTCATTATACAGAAGCTGCTCTTGTCAAGACATTAGAAGAGCTTGGTATTGGACGTCCGAGTACCTATTCACCAACAATTTCTACAATTATAGCAAGACATTATGTTGCCAAAGAAAACAAAAATCTGTATGCAACAGAATTAGGAGAAGTTGTTAATTCAATAATGAAGGAATCCTTCCCAAGTATCGTAAATGTTAATTTTACAGCTAATCTTGAAAGCCTTTTTGATAAAATAGGAGAAGGTGTAATAGAGTGGAAAACAGTAATAAGAAATTTCTATCCTGATTTAGATGAAGCAGTAAATGTAGCCGAAGAGAAATTGGAAAAAGTTGATATTGCAGATGAAGTAACAGATGTAATATGTGAAGAATGCGGCAGAAATATGGTTGTCAAATACGGACCGCATGGAAAGTTTCTTGCATGTCCGGGATTTCCTGAATGTCGTAATACAAAGCCATATCTTGAAAAAGTCGGAGTACCGTGTCCAAAATGCGGCAAAGATATAGTTATACGAAAAACCAAAAAGGGCAGAAAATATTATGGCTGTGAAAATAATCCTGATTGTGATTTTATGTCATGGCAGAAACCATCACTTAAGAAATGTCCGGAATGTGGTGGACCAATGGTTGAGAAGGGCAATAAAATCGTATGTATGGACAATCAGTGTGGTTATATAGAAGTGGTCGAAAAAAATAAAAAATAGGCTGTTTCGTACTGCGTCAAGGGGAATTGTGTTGATTTGATGTGTTTTGTGTGATATAATCTTTAAATACAGGTTAATTTACAAAGTTGACAGATAATAACGCTGTTGCAGGGGTGCAAAGATACAACAAGAGAAAACTTATAATAAACATTGATATGCAATATAATGCATCATTAGGGAGGCGCTAAATGAGTGTTCAATTATTAGATAAGACAAGAAAAATCAACAAATTGCTTCATAACAACAATTCCTCTAAAGTAGTGTTTAATGATATTTGCAAAGTACTTTCAGAAACATTAGATTCAAATGTTCTTGTGATAAGCCATAAGGGTAAAGTTCTTGGAGTAAGCATCTGTGATGATATTGATGAGATAACAGAGATGATAGATGATAAAGTTGGAGGTCATATAGATTCTCTTTTAAATGAGAGGTTTTTAGGTGTGCTTTCAACTAAAGAAAATGTAAATCTTCAGACTCTGGGATTTGTTGCAGATGATGTAAGAAAATATCAGGCAATAATCACACCTATAGATATTGCCGGCGAAAGATTAGGTACATTGTTTATCTACAAATGTAATACACAATACGATATTGATGATATAATATTAAGTGAGTATGGCACTACCGTTGTCGGACTTGAAATGATGCGTTCAGTAAATGAAGAGAATGCAGAAGAGCA
>CAJJNI010000053.1 GCA_905193085.1 uncultured Lachnospiraceae bacterium
GAGTCCGTTAAATTATAAATGGTGTTCTTATAAAGGAAAAAATGGAGATAATGAAGTATATTTAACAGATTCTATGAAATATTCAAATTGGCTGCCGGGAGAACCAAATAATACTGACGGAAAAGAATTTTATGCTATTATGCCGGTTGGCGGGCAGGGAAAATGGAATGATAAAGGAACAGCCGCTGGAATTAATTTAGACAGTGGATTTGTTATGGAGACTTCATTAGATATTCTGCCAACTTCAACCTATGAGAGTGGCAGCAAAAAATATGAGTATTATAATGTTTCATTGCCATATACTATAGCAAAAGAATTTTGTGAAGCTAAAGGTGGTCATTTGGCAACAATTACTTCGAATGAAGAGAATAATGTTATTTACAATAATTTCCCGGCAAAAGGCTGGCAGTATTATATCGGTGCTACTGATGTAGAAAAAGAAAATACTTTTAAATGGGTAACCGGAGAGAATTTTTCATATACTAACTGGAATACCGGAGAACCTAATAACTGTTATACAGATACAGCAGAGAATTATGTTATTATGGATTTAGAAGGAAAATGGAATGACTATATAGGACAAAAATCATATGTTGGATTTATTGCAGAATATGATATTCAGTCAGAAAAACCAACAACTACTACTGTTCCAACAAAAACACCATCTGTAACTGTTTCGCCTGTAATATCCACACCGCCAATATCAAAACCAACCCAAACACCATATGCAGGATATGTTATGGGAGATTTAGATGGAGATTCTAAAGTATCACTTTCAGATGTACAGATTGCCCTTAAAGGTGCACTTAATATTATAACTTTAACAGATACACAGAAAAAAGCAGCATCAGTAATCAGTGGCAATGGACAGGTTACATTACAGGATGTGCAGATGATTTTAAAAGTAGCATTAAATATTTCAATTTTTTAGTGTAAGTATGTAAAGCAGTTTTTTAGTAATGATAAAAATTATGTAAACTAAAATGGAAATGACGATTAATCGTTGTTTCCATTTTATATATATGATAAAATGCTAAATAATAAATCAGGTAAAAACAGAATATAGATTTTATTTTTCAAATAAATATGCAGATAGAGGAGATTTATTTGAAGGAATTTCGATATGGAATGAAGGAGAATATAGAAAAATTATGATACTGAGATTATATCGCGTGAAATAGCTAAATAAAAAATATTCCATTACGGAATTTGCTTTTAAAGGAAGAAGATTTTAATAGGAAAAGGATAATAAATGTTTGAAATGTTTTTAAAAAAGAAAAATAAATTGAATAATGAAATTCTTGACAATATTGAAGCCTATATAAAAGAAAAATACATTGATGAAGTGCATATAAGTTACACCCGGGTGGCGGACTCTATGATTTGTTCATCTGTACCGGCTCATACAGATACTGTTTCTGATGAAGTGTCATTTTTTACATCATTTTCAGTAGAAAGTCCTGGCTCTGCAGAGAAAATGAATATTCCCTGTGGAGAATTAAATAAGAAAAGAAAATCTATTGAGGACAGAATAAATCAGATAGATGAAAGTTTTTCGCAGATGCTTTTGCGAAAGATAGATGAGAAACATATGAGTGATTCACAGTGTTATAAGAAAGCAAATATTGACAGAAAATTGTTTTCAAAGATAAAGGGTGATATAAATTATCATCCTAAAAAGACAACAGTTATATCATTTGCGGCAGCATTGGAGTTAAGCTTGGAAGAAACAAAGGAAATGCTTATGAAAGCGGGATTTGCATTATCTCATAGCAGTAAATTTGACATAATAATTGAATATTGTATAGAAAATAAAATCTATAATATATATCAGATTAATGATGCGTTATATTCATTTGACCAGATATTGCTCTGATTTTTAAAATGTCGCATTAAAAGCGACCAGATTTCCGTTAATGTAAATTATACTATAACCATGAACTGATAATTACACAGATTTAACGGAGGTTTATTATGAAAAAGAAAAACAATCAAATCACGGAACTTGTATTTATTCTAGACCGCAGCGGTTCAATGGCAGGTCTTGAAAGTGACACTATTGGTGGATTTAATTCTATGTTAAATCAACAGAAAGATAATAAGGGCAAAACATATGTAACTACAATTCTGTTTGATAATGTAAGTGAAGTACTGCATGACAGGATTTTACTTGAAGATATTCCTCAGATGACAAGAAAAGATTATGTTGTCAGGGGTTGCACCGCATTACTTGATGCAATAGGAGGGGCTGTTAATCATATAGATAACATACATAAATATGCACGAAAAAAAGATGTTCCAGCACATACGATGTTTATAATTACAACTGACGGACAGGAAAATTCAAGTAAGGTTTATAATATTGATAATGTCCGTAAAATGATTGAAAAACATAAGAAAAAATATGGCTGGGAATTTTTATTTATCGGAGCAAATATAGATGCTGTTGAAACTGCATCAGAATTTGGAATAGAAAGAAACCGCGCAGTTAATTACTGTGCTGACAGTAAGGGAACCCAGGTTCTTTATCAGTCGCTTGCAGCACCTATAAGTGCTATGCGTGCAAATGAAGAAATATCAGATGATTGGAGTATGAGCATATCAGCGGATTTTGAGGAACGAAAATAGTGCGGCAGTTAATATACCGCTTGTTGCACCTGTAAGCATTACATGGGCTGACAACGCAAAGACTGTTACTCTTGATGGAGTTGAATGGAGATACAACATCAGCAGTGATAAATCTGTATGTGCTATTGGAGTAAAAAATCCGGAAGGTGATTTACCTTCACAGGTTACAATTCCATCAGAGGTTGAAGGTGTGAAAGTAACAGCAGTAGCAGCAGATGCTTTTTCTCATAACGAAGATATTGAGAGTGTAGTTATACCGGATTCTGTAACGGTAATTGCAGATGGTGCATTTTTCCTGAAGGATTAAAGACAATTGATTTATATGCATTTTCAAACTGTACATCTTTATCTGCAATTGAGATTCCAAAAGGAACGCTGGATGTGGCAACAAATGCATTCCCATATGATATAGATGTTAAATATAAAAGCGGATATCATATTGATGGAAGTACTTTGGTAAGTGTAGAAGAAGAAATTACTGATGTTGTAATTCCGGAAGGAATTACTGAAATCAACAATTATGCATTTTATGAAAATAAGGAAATTAATACAATTAAATGCCCATCAACATTAAAGCGCATAGGTAAAGGTGCAATTAGTGGCTGTACAAATCTTACATCAATTTCCCTTAATGAAGGACTTGAAGAAATTGATGATGAAGCATTTTTGTAATGCAGCTCTTTATCATCAATAGAAATTCCGGAAAGTGTAAGTGAAATAGGAACCCGTGCATTCTGTGACTGTAGCTCCCTTACAAGTATAAATATTCCTTCAAAAGTAGAAAAGCTTGCCAGCTATACTTTCAGTAACTGTAGTGCGCTTACTGATATTACATATACAGATAACCTCAAAGAAATAGCAGGAGATGCACTCACACCGGAGTATGTACAGAGTCATATTGACAGTAACGGATTTACAATAATAAATGGAAATTTGCTTTTTGTAAATCCTGAAATGACAGAAGTAGCAGTTCCTGACGGAGTAACAAGGATAACATCAGGTATGTTTAATTATGGTGTAAAATCAATTACACTTCCTGATACTGTAAAAGAATTAGAAAGATTTGCTTTTGCAAATTGTAATAATGAAGTTGTTGTCAATTTCCCAGATTCAATAACAAAAGTTGAAGAAGGAACATTTTCATCAACATATTATGAAGGCAAATATGATGAAAATGGTCTGTATATATCAGATGGAATATTGTTTTCTGCAAAAGATGATCTGACAGATGTAGTAATACCTTCAAATGTAAGACTTATTGCAGATCAGACATTTTATAATAAAGATAATATTACTGCAGTTACAATGTCAGAAGGCGTAAAAATTGTTGGAAATTATGCATTTTATTCATGTGATAATCTTGAAAAGGTAGTATTTGCAAAGGAAATGGAAAGTATCGGATATAATGTCTTACAGTCATGTGAAAAATTAAGCCAGATAACATTTCCTGAAAAATTAAATAAAATGGACATTCTTGGAATTAATGCAAACAAAAACATTAAAGAAATTGTTCTTCCTGAGGGAATAACTGAAATAGGAGATTTGCAGTTTGGCAGTATGACTTCATTGGAAAAAATAACAATTCCGTTAACATTAAAATCAATTGGAGAAAATGCATTCTATGATTGTGAAAAAATTGAAAAACTGACAATCCCTTCAACTGTAACTACTGTAGGAAAAGGTGCATTTGGACACTGCATAAGTCTGATAGAAGCAAGTTTTGGCAGCTTAACGGAAATACCTGATGAAATGTTCAGCCATTGCGAGAAAATTGAATCAGTTATAATTCCTGATGGTGTCAAATCAATTGGAAAATCAGCGTTTTATGCATGTGGCAGCCTTAAAACAGCAGTTTTGCCGGAAACTGTAGAAAAAATTGATGATCAGGCATTTGCCATAACTAATCTTATAAATATAGAATTACCTTCAACATTAACATATCTTGGAGAACTTTCAATTTATCTGCCGGCTGATAGTGTGTTAAAACTGCCTGAAGGCATAACATATCTTGGACCAAATATTGTAAATGATATGTTTAATATAACTTTAGATATTAAAAAAGGTTCTATGATGGAAGAATATGCAGTAATTAATAATTGTAATATAAAATATGCAGGTGAGACTACTGAACCTGAATATGAACAGGGAGATATCAACATGGATAACAATGTTAATTTATCCGATGTAACATTGGCACTTAAGGCAGCACTTGGCATTGAAAATGTGACTGAACAGCAGATTCAGATTGCAGATATGAATTCAGATGGTAAATTAGATTTATCAGATGTTGTAATTCTTCTTAAGAAAGCTTTAGGAATAACTGCATAAAAGTTACCAATTATGATACCTGCGGATTGCTCCGCACTATGTGCTCCCACACTCCTACCCAATATTCGCATATCGTGGGATTAACATCCCACTTTTATGCTCATATCGGGGCGGGTCACAAAGTCTTTCACCCACCTATGAGCAAGCTCATGTGGGTTTAGACCTTTTGACCCTGGCAGCATGAATATGTTAAATATACCTAAAACTGCTTACAGTTTTAGATGTTAAGTAGTCAAAATAAATAAAATGTTCATTTTTTTAATAATTAGTAAAAAAAATACTTGATTTTTTTAGCAAAAAGGAGTAATCTATCCATGAAGAGAAGAGAACTAAATATTTGATTGAAAAAATGAACAAGGGCGTTCCAATAACATGTGGAGTGCCCCTTTTTTTATGTTGTTGGAGAGCGTTGTGTATGTTGCACAATAAATGTTGTTATATATGTACAATATAAATTAAAGTCAGTCATATATTTCTAATCTCACAAAATAAATAACGAAAGGAATGGAACAGATGTCAGAAAAAATTAATATCGAAGAAATCTTTGGAGAAAATGTATTTAATGACGCTACAATGCAGGAACGTCTTCCAAAAAAAGTTTACAAGGAGTTAAGAAAGACAATTGATGAGGGAAAAACCCTTGACCCTATGATTGCTGAGGTTGTTGCCAACGCAATGAAAGACTGGGCAGTAGAGAAAGGTGCAACTCATTACACACATTGGTTCCAGCCTTTAACAGGTGTTACTGCTGAGAAACATGATTCATTTGTTCAGGCACCTAACAAAGAAGGCAAGACAATTATCGAATTCTCAGGTAAGGAATTGATAAAAGGTGAACCGGATGCTTCTTCATTCCCATCAGGTGGTCTTCGTGCTACATTTGAAGCCAGAGGTTATACAGCATGGGACTGTACATCACCGGCATTTGTTCGTGAAGATGCAGCAGGTGTTACACTTTGTATTCCTACAGCATTCTGTTCATATACAGGAGAAGCACTTGACCAGAAGACACCGCTTCTTCGTTCAATGGAAGCTCTTAATGAACAGGCAATCCGTCTTGTAAGATTATTTGGAAATACAACATCAAAGAGAGTAACTCCTTCAGTTGGACCTGAACAGGAATATTTCCTTGTAGATAGAGAAAAATATTTAAAGAGAAAAGACCTTATTTTCACAGGTCGTACATTGTTCGGAGCTATGCCTCCTAAAGGACAGGAATTAGATGACCATTACTTTGGAACTATTAAAGAAAGAATCGGAGCTTACATGAAAGAAGTAAATGAGATTCTTTGGAAGATGGGTGTTACAGCTAAGACACAGCATAACGAAGTTGCTCCTGCACAGCATGAGCTTGCTCCAATTTATGCAGAGGCAAATGTGGCTGTTGACCATAACCAGATTGTAATGGAGACACTTAAGAAAGTGGCAGGACGTCATGGCCTTACATGTCTTCTTCATGAAAAACCATTTGCAGGTGTTAATGGTTCAGGTAAACATAATAACTGGTCAATTACAACAGATGATGGAATTAACTTATTAGAGCCTGGTAAGACACCTCATGAGAACATTCAGTTCTTATTAGTTCTTACAGCAATTTTGAAAGCTGTAGATAAACATGCAGATTTACTTCGTGAATCTGCTGCTGATGTTGGTAATGACCACAGACTTGGAGCTAACGAGGCACCTCCTGCAATCATTTCTATTTTCCTCGGAGAACAGTTGGAAGATGTATTAGAGCAGTTAATTGAGACAGGTGAAGCTACAAGAAGTAAAAAGGGCGGAAAGTTAAATACAGGTGTTCATTCTCTTCCTGAACTTGCAAAAGATGCAACTGACCGTAACAGAACATCACCATTTGCATTTACAGGTAACAAATTTGAATTCCGTATGGTTGGTTCTTCAGATTCTATCGCCGGTCCTAATGTTGTACTTAACACAATCGTGGCAGAAGCATTCTGTGAAATTTGTGATGAACTTGAAAAAGCAGAAGACTTCGATATGGCTGTACATGATTTAATCAAGAAGAATGCAACAGAACATCAGAGAATCGTATTCAATGGTAACGGTTATTCAGATGAATGGGTTGCTGAAGCACAGAGAAGAGGATTGCCTAATATTAAATCAATGGTAGATGCAATTCCGGCTCTTACAACAGATAAAACAATATCAATGTTTGAGAAGTTCCATGTATTTACAAAGGCAGAGCTTGAATCACGTTCAGAAATTCAGTATGAAGCTTATTCAAAGGCTATCAATATTGAAGGTAAAGCTATGATTGATATTGCAAGCAAGCAGATTATTCCTGCAGTTATCAAATATGCAACAGTTCTTGCTAATTCAATCAGTGCAGTAAAAGCTGTAGGTGCTGCTGATGTAAGTGTACAGACAGAAATTTTGGAAGAAGTTTCAGCACTTCTTTCAGAGACAAAGGTTGCACTTGCTAAATTGACAGATGTAGTAGATAAAGCAGCAAGCGTTCCGGAAGGAAGAGAAATGGCTGTATTCTTCAGAGATGAAGTTAAGACAGCAATGGACGAACTCAGAGCTCCTGTTGATAAGCTTGAGATGCTTGTTGATAAAGATATGTGGCCAATGCCATCATATGGAGATTTGATGTTTGAAGTATAATTTATATGATTACAGATACAAATTAAAATAATAATTTCGAATTGAAAAATACACATAAATTTTAAAAACAGCCGGTCTTTCAAAGTCAGAATTTTTAATATGACAATTGAAAGGCCGGTTTTTTATGCGGACAGTGAGGCAGTGTTCATGTCTGTATGGGAATTTTACAACTGCTACGATAAGAAGCCTGAAAAGTGTTTAGTTGTAATTGTCAGATTTTTATAAAAGACATATCATTGATATGTACAGGTTATATAAAAACTGTTATAATATTTGAAAAAATATGTGTTTTATGTGAAAATAAAATGTGCGGATATTGTCTGGAGGGTTGATGTATGAAGATAATGAAAAAAATGGCTTTATTTTTGGGAACGGTTTTATTTGTTCAAAATATTGCCGGTGGTATTGAAATAAACAATGTTTATGCATCTGAGGAAAGTGATAACATTGCGTATACGGTTTTTGTGTCAACTGACGGAAGGGAAGATGCGAAAGGGACAGAAGATGACCCGTTTGCAACTGTTATTCAGGCGAGAGATTATCTTCGTACAAAAGACATAGATGAAAATAACAGAGGCATGATTTACATAAGAGAAGGTGTATATAGTGTAAGTGCTAAAGAACCGACTGTTGAGCTTACAGAAGAAGATTCATACATAACATTCAGTGCATATGAAAATGAAATCGTTGAAATTACAGGTACAACACTGCTTGATAATGATAAATTTGTAAAGGCAGATGAAGCAGAAGGAGATTGTTATTCATCTAAAGCAAGACTGCCTGAGGGGCTTTTGGATAAAGTGTATGTTTATAATCTGGGTGAAGAGGGAATACCTGTCGGTGAAATTTTAAAGAACGGTTTTAACTGGCCAAGACAGAATTTTCAGCCAGAGCTTATTGTAGACGGACAGCTGCAGACTTTGGCGCAGTATCCGAATTCTAATTCCGTAATGACACAATCACAGATTCTTTGCGGAAAGACAAAAAACGGTAAAGATGAAGATGAGACTGCAAAAGCGGCGGGAGCAAATGAAGGAGAAAGACCAAGAAACTATTGGTTTGATAAGACTGATACACCGCTTAATTATGAAGAAATGCTTCTTTTAAAAGGCCCCATTTTCTATGCAAGAAACGGGTTAGAAGAGAGAATCTCAAAGTGGGCACCGCCTACACTTGAAGGTGAACCTCAAAATAATCAGCCGGCAGTTCATAAAAATACTGACAATACATTATATGAGACAGATGGCTGGCTTTCAGGCTATTTTGAAAATAATTATGCAAATGATATGGTCAGAATTTATTCAGTCGACATTGCAACACAGACTATACATTGCAAATATCCTTCATTGCAGGGTGTTCAGGATAAAAGAATTAAATTAAAAGCAATAAATCTTCTTGGTGAGCTTGATACTCCGGGTGAATATTATATTGACAGATATAACGATAATGATATTTTGTACTATTATCCAAAAAGAAATATAGATTCAGAAAAAGTACAGCTCACATCATCAAGTGAACCTTTTTTTGAAATAAATAATGCAGACGGTATTGTTATACAGAACTTAATAATGGACGGAACAACAGGAAATGGTATTAAGATGAGTGACTGTGAGTCATGCAGTGTTATATCGTGTGAACTTTATAATATAAGTATGGACGCAGTTAAAATAGGTCAGAATAATAATACATTTACCGCAGACCCGGCATATGAGACTTCGCATGGAGGCCACAATAATATTGTAAGTAACTGTGAAATTCATGATATGGGCTGTGGAGGAGTTTATCTTGCAGGTGGAAATGAGCAGACGTTAGAAAGAGGAGACAATATAGTTGAACATTGTGAATTTTATAATATATCAAGGCTTCAGACATATACACCTGCAGTTTATTTAGAGGGTGTTGGAAATACTGCAAATTATAATTATATCCACGATGCCCCTCATATGGTAATACAGATAATGGGAAATGATATGACGGTAAGTCATAATCATATAAAAAATGTCTGTACAAATGCGTCTGACCAGGCGGCAGTTTATTCAGGAAGATGTTTTACATGGCTTGGAAATGAAGTATCATATAATTATTTTGAAAATTTAACGAGCGGCTGTTATGCAGTCTACATGGACGATGGAATGTCCGGAATGATAATTAAAAATAATATTTTTAAGAATATGAAAGGTGCCGCAATTTTTTCAAACAGTGGATTTGGACATAAAATTGTCGATAATATATTTATAGATTCAAATAAAACTGTGATATATCAGAGATACACAGCCACATCAAGGCCAATTGCAAATGAAAAGGTGCTTACATACCGTTATAACCGTATTTTTAAGGAAGGCGACGGAAGTAACTACACGAATACGAAAGAAAATATAGAAAAATGGTATAGTCATTACAGCAGTTTGTATCCTTATCTTTCTGAAAAATATCTTGCCACAGAAGATGATGATAACTGGAACAAAGATTTTAATTCTGTTTTTGTGCCTGCATATCAGGAGTTGAATCATATGGTAATTGCAGGAAACAGTACATATGCACAGACTGCTTCTGTATCAGAATTTCAAGATGATGATTTTAATAAAGATATTTTTTATTCTGATATATCAGACGATATTGATTTAAACTTAAATACCGGAAAAATTGGAAATGACAGTAAATTATATGACAGTGATTCTTTTGGAAAAAACTGGATTGACAACTGGAATAATAATTTTACATTAGAAAATATTGGGATTAAGA
The DNA here is from genome assembly GCA_905193085.1 of uncultured Lachnospiraceae bacterium. Lineage (GTDB taxonomy): Bacteria > Bacillota > Clostridia > Lachnospirales > Lachnospiraceae > CAJJNI01. Next base: position 10,327 of record CAJJNI010000053.1, read on the forward strand.
GAGAAAATGCCGAAATACTTAAAGGTGATGCAAACCTTGATGGGAAAATAACATTGGAGGACGCTTTGATTACACTTAAAGCAGCACTTGCCATAATCACACCTGACGGTGATGCTTTTTCTGCGGCCGATTATGATGGTGATGGAAATATAAGTATTTCAGATGCACAAATGGTCTTAAAGGCTGCTTTGGGAATCAGTTAAAAGATAAATTAGAGGTGAAGTTATAGATGAGATATGTGGATATTGAAGATGCTAAACCCGGAATGATACTTGCACAGAATTTATTTGACAGCAGGGGTAGAACTCTGCTTGGCGGTTACAACATACTTAATGAAACTTACATAGAAAGATTGAAATCGTACGGTTTTTCGGGTGTATATGTTGATGATGAAGTTTCTAAAGATATAGTAGTTGAAAGCATAATTTCTCCAAAACTCCGCATGGAAGGTGTAGAATGTATTAAAAATAAAGATACGGAAGAATGTAAAAATGTATCAAAGAAAATGGTAAATGAAATTATTGGAAACGGTACACTTACACTTGATTTGATAGATTTGCGCTCATATGATGATTATACACTGGCGCATTCCGTTAATGTTGCCATGGTTTGCGGTGTTATGGGTATTGGAATGGGACTAAAAGAAAGCCAGCTTACCAAGCTTGTACAGGCGGCGCTTTTACATGATTTGGGAAAGCTTGAAATTTCACAGAAAATATTAAATAAACCGGAAAGACTCTCAAAAGAAGAGTATGAAATAATGAAAACCCATGCAATGAAATCATATGAAATAATAGTTGACAGATGGGATATTTCACCGGAAGTAAAGGCTGCAGTATTGTTTCATCATGAAAATGTTGACGGAAGCGGATATCCGCTTGGAATAGATGGTTCAAAGCAGACGATTTATACTAAAATTTTACATGTTGCTGATGTATATGATGCCCTTGTATCAAAAAGACCGTATAAAGAACCGTACTCACCGTTTGAAGCTTCAGAATATTTAATGGGAGGCTGCGGTATATTATTTGATGAAACAGCGGTAAAAAGTCTTTTAAGATATGTTCCTTTTTATCCGAAAGGATTGCAGATTACACTCTCAGACGGACGAAAAGGCATAGTTTATGACAATGTCGGTGAGCATAATTTACGACCTGTAGTCAAACTTTTAGACGGAGAATTTCTTGATTTAAGCGAGCCTCAGAATTTAAATATAATAGTGGCACCACCTAAAGGAAAAGAATTTCAGGTAAGAGAAGAATCAGAAGCTAAGAGAATTGAGATGATAAAACCGCGAAGAGAATTTAAAAGGTTTTCTCTTGCAGCAATTGATGATTCAAGTGTTAATTTACAGTTGTTAAAAGATCTTCTTGAAGAAACATATGATATTAAATTGTTTAAAACAGGAGAACAGTTTTTGCGTTATATTGACAGTGGAAACATTCCTGATTTAGTTCTGATGGATATTGAAATGCCTGATCTGAATGGAATTGAAATTGCAGAAAAATTAAGAAAAATTGTTGGAAAACATCTTCCAATACTTTTTATAACAGGAAATTCAGATAAAGAAACCGTACTAAAATGTCGTCAGTTAGGGGCTGCAGGTTATATATTACGGCCATATCGTGCTACATATGTAAAAGCAGAGATAAGAAGGATTTTAATGGGATGGTGTGAATACTAAGATAGTCATTAAATTGAAATGTACACATAAATTAAAATGCCGTATCAGTTATTGAGATACGGCATTTTTAATAGTGAAAATTAAAGGGAAATGTCAATATTCTGACCTATTCCTGCAGGTGATGGTGCCGGAACAGATTGAATCATTTCACTAAGAGCTTCTCCCTGGACTTCGGCAAGCTCTTTGACATTTTCCATAAGGGCACAGCCTATCTGTGTCTGAAGCTGCATCTGACTCATGCTCATTGCAACATCGTTAATATCCATACAAATCACCTCTTAAAAATGATTATAACATTTGAACAGCTATTTGTCATTAACAAATTTAATAAGAGCAGTTTGAGATAAATTGTAATCAATAATAACCAACAACAGATTCAGGTGGAAAATTGCGATGTATGGATTATATTTACAGTTGTCTGTAACCGGATAATATGGTAGATTATAAAACATAAAATTATCGGAGGAAAAGTAAATGAAAAGATATTTTAATTTGGTAAAAAGAAAAACAATTGCATGTGTTTTGAGTGCAGGTATGATTTGCGGAATAGGGACTGCTACAGTACAGCCGCAGAAAGTAATGGCACAAAACAGTATTGTTATGGGGGACTTGAATGCAAATGGAAAAGTTGATCTTGATGATGTTCTTATTGCATTAAAAACCGTGCTGGCGATTCCTGTTGAAGGAAATATTCAGTATAAAGCAGCTGATATTTTTTCAAATGGCGAAATGTCATTAAAAAATGTTCAGATTATTTTAAAAGCGGCACTTGGAATATGCAGTATTGAGGATTCATTAAAAGAACCTGTACAGACAAGTACACCGCAGGCAACAAAAAAACCGTCAGATGAATCTTCACAGACATCTTCAAATACTTCAGCATATGCAAAAGAAGTATTGAGACTGGTTAATGAACAGAGAAAAGCATACGGCCTTAATGAGCTTTCATGGGATGAAAAAACAGCAGATGCAGCACAGCTAAGAGCTATGGAAATTGACACTAAATTTTCTCATGTAAGACCGGATGGTTCAAGTTGTTTTACCGCTCTTCAGCAGAAAAATGTATCGTATTATTCAGCAGGAGAAAATATTGCATACGGACAGACTTCACCTGCAAAGGTTATGAATTCGTGGATGAACAGTGAAGGACATCGTGCAAATATTTTAAGTTCTTCATTTAATGCGATGGGTGCAGGCTTTTATATCGGAAAAGATGGAAGATATTGCTGGACACAGTTTTTTATCGGAAAATAAATATAGTTTTTACTTATCATAAGAATCAGACATTGCTTGTCAGAATGTAAAAAAACAGGAGCAGAAAGTTTAATAATAGATTGCTTTTATTGGAAAATTCGTGTAAAATAAGATTAGAGTGAAGAGTTTAAGGAGGTACACCATTTATGCGTGAAAAAATGATGGAAAAG
>CAJJNI010000054.1 GCA_905193085.1 uncultured Lachnospiraceae bacterium
TACTGTCAAGTCCAAGCAGGAAAAGAATTCCCATCAAAAATCCTGCAGCAGCCGGTATCCATGAAAATTTTCCCATACAATTTGACATGTCGATAGATGGAATAATCAGTGACCAGACAGAAGCCGCAATCATAACCCCCGCCGCAAATCCAAGAAGAATTTTTTCCACTTTCGGACTCATTTGATTCCTCATAAAAAATACCATTGCCGCCCCCAATGTTGTTCCCAGAAATGGAATAACTAAAATAGAAATCTTTAACATATAAGTCCCCTTTCTCTTGTTAGCTATAACTAACATTCATAATTTTATTCTAGTAAATATTTCTATTTTAGTCAAGCATATATTAATTTAAAAATGATACTCTTGCCTTTATCTGATGTACTATTTCACGAATTTGAAGACCTTCACATTCAACAATTACATCTGCATAATCTTCGTACATTGGAACTCTCTCATCATACAGTGATTTTAATGTCTGACCTTCTTTTATAGCCACACCTCTCTCATTTAAATCACCGAGACGGTGCTCTATTTCTTCGTAAGGAAGGGAAAGGTAAACTACCGTTCCTATTTCTTTTAAATGCGCCATAGCTTCTTTTCCATATATTACACTGCCACCTGTTGCTATAACTGATGAAAATGTAGAAATTGCTGCATTTACTTTATTTTCTATTTCTTCAAAGCCATCAAGACCTTTTTCTTCTATTATATTATGAAGCAGCTTGCCGGCATATTCCTGAATAAGTAAATCAGAATCTATAAATGAATATCCGAGATTTTTTGCCAATACTACTCCAACTGTACTTTTGCCGGCTCCAGGCATACCTATTAATACAACATTCTTTTTCAAATGAATCACCCTTTTTTCTATTTGTATTTTTACTTAATATTTTTATTTATATCTGTGGATTGTTCCATTACTTTATTATATTTTCCACTTTCTTATACTTTTTTCTACTTTATTATATTTTCCACTTTCTTATACTCTTTTCTACTGTATTCTACTTTTTTCCACCTGTAGAAACTGTCACTGGAATCGTTTTATCACACAATCCACTATTGCATCCGGCTCGTTGCCCGCATAAACAAAAATACACTGATGAATTATCACCAGTGCATCTTTGCATTCATAATCATTTACTGATATTAGTAATCTTTAACCATTCTCTTAATATCTGCTACACTGACTTTAAGAGATTCCTGTCCATCTGCAAGCTGTTTTGCAATTTCGTAATCAATATATTTAACTACTGACCCTTTATCTGCAAGATATGCCTTCTCAGCTTTCTTCATATTCTTACCAATCTTAACTTTGTCACTGTTAGTTTTAAGGCGAAGATCTGCTTCACACTGTTTTACATAACGGTCTAAATCATAGTATTTTCCGTTGTATGTAAATTTATCTGCCTTATCGTCTGCGCTTACTTCATATGGCGCCAAAGGGTATTTCTTTCCAAAAAGTCCCATATTAGTCTCCTCCTAAAAATATTTTCTTAAAAATAATAACATAATATTATTCATTTTTCAACATTTCCTTGTTTTTTTACTGCTTTTTCTTGACATTTTATAGCTGATACGAGACAATATTATTATATTAAGCATCGTATTAAATTGGAGGTGGATTTTTGCCATATAGTATAGAATTTCAATTAAGCAGTCTGTTTTTTATTATAGTTTTAAATATAGTTTATTTCAGGAAAGAAAAGATTTACACACCGGAAAATAAAATATATACATTTTTGCTGGCATTTACACCAATAACTATTATATTCGATATTTTAAGCATTATTTTTATAGCGAATCGCAGCGTTATCCCACATATGCTTGTGTTGTTTATGGTAAAAACATATGCAATCGCTTTGTCAATCTGGGTATCTTTGTGGTGCAAATACCTTGTAACACTTGGTTTTCATCACTGTAAAACAAAATTTGAGATTTTACTTTATAAATATCTGCAGATTGCCTGTTTTGTAATTGACATGATTTTTATTATAGTCATTGCGTTTCTGCCAATTTACTATACTGGAAATGGACGCCATATTTATTCCTATGGTCCTGCTATAACACTTACTTACATTTTCGGAGCTACAAACCTGCTGTTCAGTTTTATATCCCTGCTTTATTTTTACAGGAAAATATCTTTTTTCAGGACACTTCCTGTTATGAGCTATATCATTGTTCAGGGGCTTGCCGGAATTATCCAGTACACTAACCAAGACATTCTGTTGACAAGCTTCGCCGGCAGTGTAACGGTCATGATTATATTTTTTACGGTTGAAAACCCTGATATAAGTGTTATCAGGGCACTTGAAAAGGCACAGACAAAAGCTGATGAAGCAAATAAAGCAAAAGACACTTTTCTTGCAAACATGAGCCATGAAATCAGAACTCCACTCAATGCCATTCTCGGAATGAATGAGATGATTATGCGTGAATCTGATTCAGACACAATCAGAGAATACTCCAGTCATATCGACTCATCAGGGAAAATATTATTAAGTATTGTTAACGACATTTTGGATTTTTCAAAAATTGAAGCAGGAAAACTAGAGCTGACTCCGGCAGACTATAATCTTGCAAAAATGCTCTACAGCATTGAAAATATGCTTTTAGGAAAAATAGAAAGCAAAGGATTAAATCTGGAGATTATAACACAGCCCGATATTCCAAAACATCTTGTTGGTGACGAGCGCCGCTTAAAACAAATACTTATAAATATTTTAAATAATGCTTTTAAATATACTGACACAGGCTCAATTACCTTAAGAATTTCTGCAAATTCATCTATAATGCATTCAATTTCAGATGATATGAGCATAACTTTATTTGAACAGTATGAAAATAAATCAGACTCTCCTTTGTCCTATATAAATCTTCATTTTGAAGTTGAAGACACCGGAATTGGAATCAAAGAAGAGAATCTTTCGACATTATTTGAAGCATTTAGCAGAATTGACGATGCACATAATCATTATATAGAAGGAACGGGGCTCGGGCTTACAATTACAAATGGTTTTTTAAGGCTGATGGGCAGTTCCCTCATTGTAAAAAGCGAATACCACAAAGGCTCTGTATTTTCATTTAATATAATACAGGGCGTTACTTCAACTAAGCCGCTCGGCAATTACAGGCTTGATTATAAAAACAGACTTTGCAAAAAGGCTCCTGCAGTACCTGTATGGACAACTCAAAATGCCAGAATTCTGGCGGTTGATGATGTAAGAGTTAATCTTGCTGTTGTAAAAAGTCTGCTTAAAAAGCTTAAAATCGATGTCGATACAGCCTTAAGCGGCCAGGAGGCACTTGATAAAGCGGCTCAAAATAAATATGATATTATTTTTATGGACCACATGATGCCTGAAATGGACGGAATAGAAACCTTTAACAAATTAAAAGAATACTGGGAAAATAATAATGAAACACCTGCTCCTGTAATTGCACTTACCGCAAATGCGGTTGTCGGAGTTAAGGAAATGTTCAGTGAAAAAGGGTTTACCGATTATATAAGCAAACCTATTGACAGCAGCAGACTTGAAGACCTTATAAGGAAATATCTGCCAGATGATAAAATAGTTGTACTACATAAGTAGTTTCTATTTTTAATACTACACCATCTTATAAGATTTTTATTATGTTATGATATTATAATGCTGTGATGAAACAAACTCTTAAAATACAATATTTATTATATTGACATTATAATTATATCATTGCTTATTTTATAACATTTATTTTTATTGAATTTACTTATATTACAACACCTAATTGTATTTTACTGATATTGCTTATTTTGCAACATTTAATTACACTTGATGAATATTTTTTACACAAAAAACTTCCGCTATATAAGTTAAAACTGTGGGAAACACTCTTTGTTGGCTGCCCGCACAAGTAAAAATTCTAACTTATGTAAACGGAAGTTTTTATTTACTATATTTTTTATTTACTATATTTTTTTCACTTTACTTTGTACTAACTCTATTTTGCTACTTTATTTAGTGTCCTTTATCAAATAACAAACTGAGTCGGGATAAACATTGTTTTCATCTAATTCTGTTGCGGTATCGTCAAATAAAAGCTTACCGTCTTTATCCTTATACAGACCATAACCGTCTTCAAGAGCTGCTGCCATAGTGACATTTTGCGGCACTTCAAATATGATATCATCTTTTGAACTGCCATCTTCATTTAATACATGTATTGTCACTTTCCGGTTATTTACATTAGCGTCTTTTATTTCACTTACAAAACCGGGTACTTTTACTTTTTTGTTGTAACTGACTTTAGCTTTTGCAATTATTTCTTCCTCAGTCTTTAAGTTTACGGTTTTCATAATAACTGCCTCATAAGACTGAATTTGAAGATTGGTTTTGTCTACCGTATAACGATAATAATATCTTTCATCGCCATTTTCACCGGCATAAGACAAAATCACATAATTATCATCATTTTCTTCAATCTTATCAAAATCTTCCTGGCTTGACTCCGATATCAGAAATTCATTTACACTCTTCTGCATGTATTCTTCATAAACACCGTCCATAAACCAGCCTTTGCTATATTTTGGATTATCCTTATCCGCTGTTTTGTCTATATAATAGCATGTATTGTCTGCATACACCTCGCCCTCGCCGGTATCTGACACGCGGCTTATCACATAATTTCCATTCTCTTTAAACAAATCCCATGTTTCTGATGTCTCTTCTTCATTCTCTGTATTATCCCCAGGCATGTATGTGAGAACATACTCAATGCTGTCATATTTTGATAACAGCTCAAAACCGTTGTTTGCATTGTAAACCATCGCATATGTTAAATCATCTGCTGAATATGAGGTTGATTGTGAGTCATCTGTATTAGTATCTGCATTATTTTCATTTTCGTCCATTTTATTTGATACCGATACATTTTTCTGATTAGAGGCATTGTCCGACTTGCCACACCCGGTAAGAACACAGATGCCAAGCAAGGCTGAACACAAAATAATATGTATTTTCTTCATAAACATTCTCCTAATTAAAATCAGGTATACTGATATTTTTCACATCTGAATATAGCTTTAACTGTCTTATTATCTTCTGTCTCATTATTTTCTATTATATATTACCTGTCAAATTTCCCTGCTATTTCACGAAGCAAATCTATTATTTCTACATTTTCAGGGCAGACCATCTGGCATGAACCGCATTTGATACATGAAGACGCATTGTTTGCCCTGTTGTGTATATTGTAGTGCATTTCAGGGAAATTTAAATCTCCAAACATTTCACCATCATTATAAATTGAAATCATTTTATTGATGTCGATTTTCTGTGGACATACATCATTGCATTTGCCGCAATGTGAACATTTCACTTTCATGTCAATTTTCATGGCGGCAACTATATTATCTATCATCTCATATTCTTCATCTGAGAGTTTCTTGAAACATTCTGGTTTCATATAGGAGCAGTTATCTTTTACCTGCTCTAAATCTGACATGCCACTTAAAACCATAAACACATTGTCGAGGCTTGCCGCAAAACGAATTGCAAGAGAAGCCGCTGAGCCATATGAATATGCTGCTTTTAAAAGTTCATTTGCAAGTGGCGGCAGATTACAGAGGCCACCACCTCTTACAGTCTCCATAACTACTACAGGCATATTATGATTTACTGCAACTTCGTAACATTTTTTTGCCTGAACATATTCAGAGAGCCAGTCATAATAATTAATCTGTAACTGCACAAAATCTAAATCTTTATGCTCTGTCAATAACTTGTCAAGCATCTGCGGTGTGTCATGAAATGACATTCCGGCATAGCGTATTTTTCCGTCTTTCTTTAACTTCTGCTGAAATTCAAAAGCGTCTGACTGCTCTGTAAAATCATATGAATTTCTGTTCATATTATGCAGAATATAAAAATCAAAATAATCAACATGGCATTTTTTTAACTGTGTTTCAAACACGCCCTCTAAATCGGTTTTGCCTCCGACAGTCCATAACGGAAGTTTGTCAGCAAGACAGAAACTGTCTCTTTTAAGACGGTCAACAACACATGCTGCCATTGCATTCTCAGACTTTCCTTTATGATAAATAAATGATGTATCAAAATAATTTCCACCATTTGCTACATACTCATCAACCATCTCGCACATTCTGATATAATTAACATCATCTTTGCTGCCACTAGTTGGAAGTCGTAATCCTCCAAATCCCAATTTCATCGGAAACATATCTTTTAAATCCATCTTGCTGCTCCTTTTACACATTTTTTGACAGATAGTTATCAATTATCTTTTCAGCTCTGTGGCAAACTTAAAACGACAGTCATCACAAATTATGGCACCCTTAACCATTTTTCCACAACAGCGGCATGGTGCTTTGCACCAGAAGTCCCCTTCTTTTACCCATTTTATAAGAAGCTTTTCTGATATTCCAAATTTTTCTGAAACTTCTTTTGTCGTTGCGTCTGCTTCAATTGCATACTCCTGCGCTTTCTTTCTTAATTTGTTACAATCAAAACACAAAGAATTATCACTGATTGGTTTTTTACAAATCTCACACAAATTAAATCTGGTAAGCAAACTGCTCATATATGAACTTTCCCCTTTCAATCATATTAAACAGTCTAACAATTATCCCAATAATATTCTATCATTATCGAATTGTTTTTGTTTCTTTTCTGAATACATCTTTAATAAATCTTCTACATTCATTTTTTCTCTCTGCTCTTTGGAGATATCAAGTATTATTTCTCCTGAATCAAGCATAATTGTACGATTACCTGTCTTCATGGCTGATGCCATGTTGTGTGTAATCATAAGTGTTGTAAGATTATTTTCTTTCACAATTTTGTTAGTGATATCCATAACCTTTTTTGCAGTTGCCGGGTCAAGAGCCGCCGTATGCTCATCGAGAAGTAAAAGTTTTGGGAGCACTATCGTACTCATCAAAAGTGTTACTACCTGTCTCTGACCGCCGGAGAGCAGACCCATTTTAGTCTGCATTCTGTCTTCAAGCCCCATATTAAATCCGGCAAGCTTCTCTTTAAATAAATTCTTTTCTTTCTTCCCAACAGCAGGCCCAAAATATTTATGATGTCCTCTGGAATATGATAATGCAAGGTTTTCTTCTATTGTAAGATTCGGTGCAGTTCCTTTCATAGGGTCCTGAAATAATCGTCCTATTTCACGCGCTCTTTTATGCTCTGAAATAAATGTTATATCTTTTCCATCTAACATAATGTTTCCTGAATCTAATATAAAATTACCGCAGATTGCATTAAATAATGTTGATTTTCCTGCACCGTTAGAACCGAGTATCGTCACAAAATCACCTTTCTCAAGGTTAAGTGAAAGATTTCTAAGTGCTGTATGCTCATTAGAAGTTCCTTTAGCAAAAATTTTACATGCATCTGTTATTTTTAACATTATCTGCTGCCCCCTTTCGCTGCATTATGTTTTATTTTCCATACAGACATGGCTGATTTAATAGCAGGAACAGCTAATGCGGCTGCAACAATAATTGCAGAAACAAGCTTTAACATATATGCCGGGAACCATTCCGATTTGATTGCAATTGCAATTATGTATCTGTATACGATAGAGCCGGCAAAACATGAAATAAAGCCTAACAGTATAGAGCGTCTTCCGAAGAAAACTTCACCGATAATTACAGAGGCAAGTCCTACAACGAGTATACCGACGCCTGAATTAATGTCGGCAAAACTCTGATACTGTGTTATAAGACCGCCGCACAGTGCTATAAGTGCATTACTTATGCCCAGTGCAGTAATTTTCATACCATCAACATTAATTGATGATGCCCTTACCATGTCCGGATTATCTCCGGTTGCGCGTATTGCAAGTCCAAGATGTGTCTTAAAAAATATGACGAGCAATACTACCGTAATCAAAACTGCTATGAGAGCAACTAAAATTTTAATAATGTCTTTATCTAAATTTGGGAGCATTTCTCCTGCTATTGTAAAAACAGTCTTACTTCCAAGAAGAGTAAGATTTGAACTGCCGCCCATGACATATAAATTAATTGAATATAATCCGCTCATTGTCAGAATTCCAGCAACGACCGGGTGAATTTTACATTTTGTCTGCAAAAAACCTGTTACAATACCAGCTGCGGCACCTGCAATAATTGCAAGTAAAAGTCCCAAAAATGGGTGTCCGCTGCTTGCATACAATGCCGATATAACAAGCCCGAAGGTAAAACTACCTTCGGTTGTTAAATCCGGTATATTTAATATTCTGAAACTTATATAGATACCAAGCACCATTATTCCATATAAAAGCCCTAACTGGAGGGAACCCAAGAAAAGTGTCATATTATTATTCCTCTACAAAAATTGCTGAATCTTTTACATCATCTGAAAGTTCAATACCGAGTGCATCTAATGTCTTCTTATTGATAACTGTATCTGAAGCAGGAACTACGATTGAAGGAACATCTTCTGCTGATTTTCCTTCAAGAATTTCAACTGCCATATCTGCACTTTCTGCACCAATTCCTTTATCACTGATTGCGATTGTAGCAAATGCTCCTGAATCTACCATTGTAGCACTGCTTCCATATACAGGAATTTTAGATTCACTTGCAACTTCTGTTACAAGTGACATTGAAGCCTGGATAACGCTGTCATTAGGGATAAAGATTGCATCAACTTCACCTACAAGTGCCTGTACGGCCTGCTGTACTTCTGCTGAGTTTGTAACAACTGACTCTTTGTATTTGATGTTGTTCTTATCACAGTATTCTTTTGCATTTTCTACAGTTGTAACAGAATTTACTTCACTTGTGCAATACAGGAATCCGTATGTTTTTACATCAGGTGTAAGCTTATTTGCAAATTCAAAAATCTCATTGATTGGAATTGCATTAGATGTACCTGTTGCATTTTTGTCTGGTTTTTCCATTGATGTAAGAATACCGGCCTCAACAGGTGCTGATACTGAAACAAACACAACAGGTGTATCTGAATTAAGATTTACCATTGCCTGTGTCGGTGGTGTTGCAATTGTACATACCAAATCATAACTTCCATCAGCCATTGACTGGGCTATAGTCTGTAAGTTAGTTGCATCTCCCTGTGCACATTTATACACAAATTCTACCTTATCTTCACCATAACCTTTTTCGGCAAGCTCATCAATAAAGCCTTCTCTCATGTCATTAAACGCACCGTTTTCAATCATCTGAATGATTCCGACCTTTAACTTGTCACCATCTGAACTGCCTGATGATTTACCGCCATTTGAACCACAGCCTGCAAGCATTGTAAGACATAACACTCCGCTTAAAACCAAACCTGCAACTTTTTTCATTAATTTCATTTTCTACTCCTCTGCTTTCTTAATATTTATTTGTTTTAATTTTTCAAACGCATCTGTCAGCATTTCTTTTGTTACCACATATGGATTATGTTCAATGTCTTTCATTGAAACAGCCTTATCTATTACAGCTTCCAAATCTTTTTCACCAATTTCAACATCTTCAAGGCATACCGGAAGATTTATACTCTTATTAAATTCATAAAGTCTGTCAAATGTTTCCATATCATTATCACATAATAACAGTAACAAAATTCCAAAGCCTACAAGCTCACCATGCAGATGTCCTTCTTCAATATGTGGAAATGAAGTGAGTGCATAGTAAATTGCATGACCGAGTCCTGTGTTATAATCAATGATATGCTCCGTTGTAACAAGTATTGATACAACAGCTGTAGTTACAATAATAGCAAGCACAGCCTGCTCAAATTCATATGAAACAACACCTGCTTTCTGGTCGTCTAAAGCTTTCTTTCCATAAGCTATAAGCGGCTCATAGCACATTTTGCTCATTCCAACACCCAAAGCCACATAATGAACCGGCATTTCTCCTCTTGAAGAAATTGTACTTTCAAAATATTTGGCATATGTATCACCGATTCCTGCCCACATATACTTACATGGTGTATTTACAATTACAGAAGTCTGTATAAAGGCATGAACCGGAGGTTTTGCAAAGAAAAACGGTTCTTTAAAGCTTCCATCGGGATTATACATAATTGAAACACTTGTGCATGCAGAACAGTTAGAGGCAATAGTAGGTATTGTAAATACCGGCTTATTCGTCTTAACTGCAAGACATTTTGCGGTATCTGTTGCTTTTCCGCCACCAATTGCAAAAATCATATCTGCATTTATTACAGACTCTTCTTTTGACAGTTTTTCCACATTTTCATATGTTGCCTCACCGCCAAACCACAGAAAATCACTAAATTCCAATTCTGAATCTTCAACCGCAGCAAGCAGAAGTTCTTTTACACTTGCAATAGCCTTATGTCCACCTACTGCAACAATTTTCTTTCCATATGGAAGACAGGTCTGTGGAATTTTTTTGTAAACATCTGTTCCAATTGAATAACTTGGTAAATATATACTGTAATTTTCCATATTTTCCTCCTTGTCAGAGTGTAACTGTTAAATCCAATCACCAAATAACGGTGTTGAAAAATATCTCTCAGCTGTATCCGGAAGAACGGTAACAACAGTTTTTCCCGGACCTAATTTTTTAGCAAGTTCTATTGCGGCAGCTACATTTGTACCACTTGATATGCCACACATAATGCCCTCTTTTTTAGCTAAATCTTTGGCTGTGTGTATGGCATCTTCGTCAGTCACAATATAAATATGCTCATAAATATCCTGATTGAGTACTGATGGTATTACACCATCACCAATTCCCATCTGAAGATGAGTTCCAATTGAACCACCTGATAAAATTGCTGCTCTTTCCGGCTCGACCGCCCATATTTCTATGTCGGGATTCTTTTCTTTTAAAACTTCTCCTATTCCGGTTATTGTTCCGCCTGTACCGATTCCTGAACAAAAACCATCTATCTTACCGTCAACCTGGGCTATAATCTCTGCCCCTGTCTTTTCTTTGTGAACCTGCGGATTAGCAGGATTCTCAAACTGCTGTGGCACAAATACTCTTTCATCTTCTTCTGCCATTTTCAGCGCAGTCTGAAGACATTCATCAATACATTTTCCAATATTTCCGTGGTCATGTATCAAGATAACCTCAGCACCATAATGCGAAATAAGCTTTCTTCTCTCTTCACTTACTGAATCAGGCATTATTATCTTAACTTTATAGCCTTTAACTGCTCCAACAAGTGCAAGACCAATTCCCTGATTTCCACTTGTAGGTTCTACAATTATAGTATCTTCTTTGATTACCCCGGCGTCTTCTGCTGCCTTAATCATATTAAAAGCTGTTCTTGTTTTAATTGAACCGCCAACATTGAGTCCTTCAAACTTCACAAGAACTCTTGCCATATCTTTTGTAACCATTTTATTAAGCTGGATTATGGGTGTATTACCCATTGCTTCAAGAATATTATTATAAATCATTTTTACCTCCATCTTTACGACAAAAGTTACATAAATTTTCTTACTATTATAATATTACATCTCATACATAAATTTTCTCATTATGTTTAAATTATACCATTAGCAGTATTTAAACATTTTCAAAAGCTTCTTTAATGCTGTCGTAATGAAGGAATATTCCTTTTTCTGCAATTTCTTTTATTTCGCAAAGTGACGCTATTTTATGTCCGTCTGTCTCCTCCTGCTGTAAATTTAAATCGCTCTCATCAAAATCTCCTGTAAAACGATAAACATCAACAAAATAATTATCACCTTTACCCGGATTTTCTCTGTGATAAGTAAACAAAAATCCTCCGTCCCAGTCTGATACATCAAGTCCTGTTTCTTCTTTTACTTCTCGCAAAACAGCCTGTTTTGATGTCTCTCCTGCCATTGCTGCACCACCTGAAACTTCCCACCAGCCAGGAGCCCATGCTTTTGTCATAACTCTCTTTGTTATTAAAAATTTACCATCTGTTCTTCTTATAACTCCAAGTACGGTAAGATGATATTCATCATCTTTAAGCGTCCAGTCATTACGCTTCATAGTGCGTCCTGTAAGTTTCTTATCTTTGTCATAAATATCCCAGTATTCCATATCTGTCTCCTATAAGTGTGATTTTGATAATTTTATTCTATGCTTCTTCTGCAAGAATGTCTTCCAGAAATTCAGCAGCATCTCTTACACAATCAGGACATGAGCGAAGCACGACACCCGTCTCAACGCCCTTCAAATCCTTACATGTGACACTTTTGTTTCTTTCTTTAAATCTGCTTACGATTTCTCTTGCATTTTTTAATGTCACAGCCTTGCTCTGAGGCATTTTCGGAGTTCCCGAACTATTCTTCAGGCCTAAAACTATACAGGCACCGGAAATAGCTCCACATGTTCCTTCCATTCCACCCATGCCTGCGCCTAAAGCTTCTGTAACTTTATACATTGTTTCCTCGTCCATACCAACAATGTCACAATAACTGCATGCAACCGCCTGTGCACAATTATATCCATTATTTTTGTTTTGAACAGCTTTTTCGATTCTTGACTCCATAAACTTTATCTCCTTACAAATCATTTATCACTATGTAATTTCCTGTGCAGAATTTTCATGCCACAGTTCAAAAACGGGCACATTTGTTTCCAAATGCGCCCACTTAAAATTTCTCTCCTGTAAAAACAGCTAACTGTTATCTCTTTGATAAAACATCCTTTTCATATTTCATTATATCATCAAACCATGATAAATCAGATGCAACATTACATTCTTTACAGTATTCTTTCCAGACATCACCAAGAGGGAGCATCTTCATCTCTTCCTGTGCTACCATAAGCTCTGTGAAATTACCTGAATCCTGAAGAGCTTTTAACTTATCATTAGGCATGCAGAGTGCATTAAGAAGAGCTTTCTGCCAGCTTCTGAAACCAACTGTCCATGCAGAAATACGGTTAATGCTTGCATCAAAATAGTCAAGTGCCATGTATACACGGTCAAGGTCTTTATTGCATCTTACCATTTCTTTTGCCATCTCTACTGTCTCATCATCATAGAGAACTACATGGTCTGAATCCCATCTTACTCCTCTTGTAATGTGGAATGCACATTCAGGGAAATATGTAAGCACTGCTGAAATCTTATCTGAAACAACTTCTGTAGGGTGATAATGTCCGTTATCCATAAGTGGAAGACAGCCATCATGCATTGCTGCAAAGCTTAATGTAAACTCAGCACTTCCTACTGTATATGCTTCAACACCGATACCAAATACCTTTGATTCAACACAAGGCTTTACTTTATTCTTATCAAATGGCTCTGATAAGATTGCTTCAATTGATTCTTTATATCTCATTCTAGGTCCCATACGGTCAGCAGGAACATCTTTCATTCCATCGCCTGTCCAGATATTCATTACACATGGGATACCTGTCTCTTCTGCAAAATACTGAGAAA
>CAJJNI010000055.1 GCA_905193085.1 uncultured Lachnospiraceae bacterium
TCTTCCTATTACACCTTTCGGATTCTTCGTAGTTCCTGATGTAAAATATATGTAACATGGTGAATCAGCTTTATATTTTATTTTTGTAGTACAAAAATCATTTCTGACTGATTCTACATTTTCCAGATTAGTAATTATAACCTTTTCCACTTTTTCAGAAATTATATTATTACATTTATCAATACTGTCCGTAACAATAAAATACTTATCTATCTGATTTACAATATTTATATTTCTTTTAACAGGAGCATATAAATCCAAAATAACAAATATTTTATTTGCCTTAAGACATGCAAGCATTGCTTTTATTGTATTTATTTTGTCATCGCATATAATAATAACTTTATCGTATTGTTTGTAACGCAAAAATTCACCCGCATACAAATCTGTGGTTAAATCAAGCTCTTTATATGTAATTTGTGTATGACCTCTTTTTACAGCTGTTTTATCACAATTTTTTCTCATAGACGCAGCCAATTCACTTTGTACGGTTTTCACTTATTCTCCACCTGTCTGACTATATATTTGATAAGACTGTCATATTTTACAATATTATTTAATTCATCAACCCCTATGTCAAGTCCAAATTTCTCCTCAATGTCCATAATAAACTGCACCATCTGCAAAGAATCAATTCCTAAATCAATAATTAAATCAATTTCATCACCAAAATCTTCTTTCTTATTTTCTGTATATCTGTTTAAAATTTTATCAACTTTATTTTTTACTGTTATTTCATTCATGTTATACCCCTTTCTTTTCTACAACCTTAAACATTCTTTTTCAAAACAACTTATAAACTCATCTTCTTCAAGCGCAATCTTTTGAAACTGCTTTCTGACATCATTTTTATTTTCATTGCCGCACATTATATTTTTTAAAATAATAATTCTGAGCATTCTCCAACTAGTAACACATTGCTCTGCCAGCCTTACAGACACATCAAAATCACAACCTGAATTATTTTGCAGATACTTTATCATTTCTATATAACTTAACCTGTTTGTCATAAATATTCTTATATTGTCTGCTAACGGAAACATACTTTCGCCATTGCTATACTGTTCTGTTAATTTATCTATTCCTTCCCAATTATATAATTTATCAGCAAAACAAATTATCTCACTGCTCATTCCATAATTTTTATAATCATATATGTCTTTCAATAATTCCTCTTTTACCATCAATTTATTAAACATTTTCTCAGAATCTGGGACAAAATATCGTATTTCAATTATTTTACACACAAACTGTGTAATATCAATTTGTATATTATCCTTATTAAAAAATGAATCACATACAATAAATTTTTCATTTTCAATTCCTTTTATAATAAAAAAATGTGGAAAATGATATTTTTGATACCCCTGTGTCCACTCACATTCATATAAATCAGTTTCCACAACAACAGGTGTTTTTTCATCTAATATTTTTACCTTCTCATAACCCTATTGTACTAACATACCCATAATAAAAAACTCTGGCAAAAAATCGCCAGAGTTTTTACAAACATTATTGTGTACTGCATATTATTATACATTATTTATATTTTCTTCCCAATCCAATCTAACTCTTCTCCATAACTTCCTTATAGCTCGCTACCATAAGTGCTATCTTAAATGTCATTGCATCTTCAAAATTTTTGACATTAAGTCCTGTAAGCTTCTCTATCTTTTCCAATCTGTATGTAAGCGTATTTCTGTGAAGATAGAGTTTTCTTGCAGTCTCTGATATATTGAGGTTATTTTCAAAAAAACCATTTACTATGTTGAGAGTCTCTTCATCTGCTTCATCAGGCATATGTCCCCCGAACACCTCTTCAAGAAACATATCACATAATGATACAGGAAGCTGATATATAAGTCTTCCTATTCCCAATGACTTATATGATATAACCATCTTGTCCGGATAAAAAATCTTTCCAACATCAAGTGCCATCTTAGCTTCTTTATATGAGGAAGATATCTCTTTAATATCTTCTACAATTGTGCCATATGCAACACTTGCCATTGTCATTACTTCTGTATTTAACATGTCTACAAGTGTACTTGCTGTAGTCTCCTGCTCTTCAAATGTCTCATCTTTCTCCAGATTCTTGATAAGTATAATGGAATCTTCATCAACCTCTGTCACAAAATGCTTATTTCTGGAAGAATACAGACTTCTGACAAGCTCAACAGCACTTTCATCTTTTTTCTTCCATGTCTTTATCACAAAAACTATACGCCTTGCCGATGTGTCAATCTTTAACTGCTTTGCCCTGTTATAAATATCAACAAGCAGTAAGTTGTCCAACAGCAAATTCTGCAGAAAGCTGTTGACATCATACTTTTCCTTGTAAGCTGCAACTAACCGCTGAAGCTGTGTCACTGCAATCTTACCTACTGAATAACTGTCAGACTTTCCCCCTGCTGAAAGTATATAGACAGGCTTCTTCTGGTCATACACCTTAAAATAATGCTGTCCCTGAACCTCTATATTATCAGCAACTGATGAAAGCAGACTTGTAATTACTTCCACCGGTATCTGCTCTGCCTCCTTAGTATATGCAAGGGTATTTCCCGCAACATCACAAACCCACATCTGCACTCCCATAATGTCATACAAATCATTAATTGTTTCTCTTATAATCTGATTTGAAATCACAGCAATACCTCCCGTTACAATCGATGATACATTAATTAAGTATAATATAAATTGCACTTGCTTGTAAAGGATAAGGGGAAAGTTTCAACAAAATTATAATAAATACTTGTTACCCTTTCTTACAGTGTTTCGTATAGACACGAACTTTAGCATGTTGCCTGCGCAAATAAAAATCACAGCATCGGAAAATTCCTCTGCTGTGATTTTAATAACCACAAAATTTCTCTATGCAACAATTGTCATTTTACAATCTAATTACTGTAATAAAGAAAGAACACCCTGGTTTGCCTGATTTGCCTGAGCAAGCATTGACTGACCAGCCTGCTGTAAGATGTTGTTCTTTGAGTATGATACCATCTCTTCAGCCATATCTACATCACGGATACGTGATTCTGCTGCTGTTGTGTTTTCAACTACATTATCTACATTTGCGATTGTATGCTCTAAACGATTCTGAACTGCACCGAGTGCTGAACGCTGTGAAGATACTTTTGATACTGCATCTGCTATAATATCGATTGCTGCTGTAGCCTGTGCTGCTGTCTTGCCATCAACCTTAAGTCCTTCAACACCAAGATAAGCTGCACTCATAGATTCAATGTTGAGCGAAATATTTATCCACAATATTCTGCATAGCTGCTATTTCTTCAGTTTTTGCATCATCTAAAGCTATCTGACCTTCACCCGCATCATCTGCAACGACTTCTTTTCCATTCCATGTAGATCCAACAGCCAATCCAGTTGTGAAAGTGTATTTAGACTTACCATCTTTGTCCATCTCTGTTGTCAATGCAAAGGTTGAACCTTTTGCCATAACATCCTCTAATAAAAAGGTCTGTGGCTTACTATATACTTTGTTTGTTATCTGTGTTCATCTGTAATACGCCTGCTACATGTCATAAATACTACATTCATTTATTCGTATTCCTCCAGTTCCGCAATGGTCTTAGTAATAAAACCACCTGCTTCGGCTTCTGCCATAGATTTATCCAACATGGCAAGATTTTTAATACATTGAAAAAACTTCGAAAATTTTAAATATGATATTAACTTTTACCTTCAAAATTTAAGAAAGTAATAGCAAAAAGAAGCTGCGCACTAATTGTCAGTACAACAGCTTCTTTTTTATTTTTAATATTATGTTTTAAATTAACTTTACTTAAGATTAGTTTGTAATTGTAACCTGTGTCTCTTTGTCGAATACATGAATCTTCTCAACATCAAGTGCAAATGTAACTTCATCACCTGGACGAGCTGTTGTACGAGGATTTACACGGGCAATCATTGGGAATTTGTCAACATCGAAGTATAAGTAAACTTCAGCACCAAGTAATTCATATACATTAACTGTTGATGTAATGCATGAATTTGGATTAGCTGAGATGAACATTTCGTCATCTTTAACATCTTCAGGTCTGATACCCATTGTTACTGTACGGTTGTTGTAACCACCATCGATTAACTTCTTAGCTTTTGAAGGTGGAAGTGTAATTTCATATTTCTCAGCGATAACAAGTTTAACTTCATCACCGTTAATCTTAACTTCAGCATCAAGGAAGTTCATCTGAGGTGAACCCATGAATCCTGCAACGAATAAGTTATTTGGTCTGTCATATAAGTTCTGAGGTGTATCAATCTGCTGTGCAACACCATCTTTCATAACTACGATTCTTGTACCAAGTGTCATAGCCTCTGTCTGGTCATGTGTTACATAGATGATTGTTGTACCTAATCTCTGATGTAATTTAGCAATCTCAGTTCTCATCTGTACACGAAGTTTTGCATCCAAGTTTGATAAAGGCTCATCCATGAGGAATACCTTAGGATTACGAACGATAGCACGACCCATAGCAACACGCTGTCTCTGACCACCTGATAAAGCCTTTGGTCTACGGTCAAGGTAAGCTTCAAGGTCAAGGATTTTAGCTGCTTCACGAACCATCTTATCAATCTGGTCTTTAGGTACTTTTCTTAACTTAAGACCGAAAGCCATGTTATCATATACAGTCATATGAGGATACAAAGCGTAGTTCTGGAATACCATCGCAATATCTCTGTCCTTAGGCTCAACATCGTTTACGAGTCTGTCACCTATGTATAATTCACCGGCTGTAATTTCTTCAAGACCTGCAATCATACGAAGTGTTGTAGATTTACCACAACCTGATGGTCCAACGAAGATGATGAATTCTTTATCTTCAATTTCAAGATTGAAATCTTTAACTGCTTCTACACCGTTTGGATAAACTTTAAAAATGTTTTTTAATGATAAACTTGCCATTTCTTATTATTTCCTCCTAAATTATATTGGTACATCAAATCTTTAGTGGCTGATGTACTTTCTGTTTTTTGCCACACCGTGACTTATGTTGGTTATTATACACCAGCTTATTTTTAAATGAAATACAACAATTGCCTAAATTTTTTCATATCTCGTCGGCAATTTAACCACTTTGCATCAAACACGCGGTTTTTTTAGTCATTTTGACAATTTTACGCATCATTTTTGTACTGCATGCACATATTTTTATATTATTTTATTGTTTATTAATATTTTTATTTGTTAAACTGTACACTTAATTTTAATATACAAACATTGCATCATCAATTGCCGACAAATCTTCATCACTTACTGTATACTTACCGTCTTTTTTTGTAACTGCAATTTCTATTTCTACTTTTTTTTCATATTCTGCTGCTTCAGCGGATTTTTCAAGTTCTTTTGTTACACCATCAACAAATTCTTCTTCTGTGCACGAATCGTCTGCCTCGACATATTTTTTTACATTAAAATCATCTACATATTCCTGAAGCGAATCTGTAAGCACCTTAAGCGGCTCTATTGTAACAAGAACTTTATCGCCTTTTTCTTCAACAGTATATTTTGCGGAAGAAAATATTTTTTCTGCTGCCCCTTCTAATGATTTTTTTGTACTATCTGATACATCTTCCATATTGAAATATTCTGTGAGGAACTCAGCTTCTTTTTCTATACAGCTGTCCTTAGCTTTCTCCACATCATCTTTACTCATATCAAGTGCATTTCCATCTGCATCATCTGCACAATAGGCAACATCAAGAACTGCCTTAACATAATCTGCACTGCTTACTGATGAGCCTGAACAGCCTGACAAAGTTCCCACCATGAAAAAAGCCCCTAAAATACATGTTGCAATTTTTTTAACATATAACTTCATATTAATATCCTCCGATTACCTGAAACTGAATTTATCAAGCGCCGCTCTTTCTTTACTTATCTTGTCACTGTCATCTTCAATAAGCCATGCCTTTTTAGTATCTGAAAGACATGAAATTCCAAGTTCTTTTAACTGCTGTCCGATAAGACTTGCCATATATACAGCACCGTAAGGACTGTAATGTGTATCATCTAATTTTGCATCGGCACCTTTTCCAATAACTGCATGAAGTTTTTCTGTTGCAACTTCACCAAGTCTGTTATAAATTCCTTCTGTAAGGCTGAATGTATCTATAAAATATACTTCTTTTCCATCTGATTTACATTCTTCAGCAAGCTCTTCCATCGCTTTTGCATATACGCCATGTGTCTGCTCTCCGAGCTTTTCCCCGTCAAACAAATGTCTTACAACACTTGATGCAAGTATTACTCTTCCGCCTTTTTCATAGATAGGGTCGATAAATTTTGTTTTGAGGTAATATTTATATGAACCTTCTGTAGCACTGTCTCCTGCAGGGTCTGTGTAACGGGGAGCTTCTTTTTCATCATTATGTCCAAACTGGATTATTACATAATCTCCTTCTTTGATGTTCTTCATGACTTCCCTGTAAACCTGTTCCGTCGTATAGCTCTTTGAACTTCTTCCAGAACGAGCTTTATTGATTACAGTAACATCATCAGGAACCAGCTGCTGCAAGACATTTCCCCAGCCTGTAATCTGAACTTCATTTGCCTCGTCAATATCATGGTCTGATGCGATTGAATCACCTATTATCCATATGTTTTTAGACTCTTTAAAATCGCTGGCACTGCTCTTGTTTTTTTCGTCAGCATATATTTTACCACCTGCCATAAATGATGTCATTCCGAGACTTACCGCAAGAATGACAGCTGCGGTCTTTTTAATTGTAGATTTCACTGACATACCCTCCTGTTTTTATATATAATCTTTTGTTTTTTATTATATCAAATTTATTTTTTTATGCAACTATTTATAAACTTAAAACAAGAAAAATAAGAAGCATTTGTATTTGAATTTTTATTCTATATTTTAAAACCATGACTGTGGGGCATTTCTGCAAAAAAATGCCTTACATCAAAATCTGACATAAGGCATAGTTTGAGCCAGGCATCATAGTTTTTAATTATTATAATTTTATAATACCAAGTGCTGCCTGTAAAATCATTTTTGCATCGTTTAATGAGACTTTATTATCTCCATCTACATCTGCAGCTTTTGCTTCTTCTTCGGTTAATGTTTCGATACCAAGTGCTGCCTTGAGTGTTTTGACTACATCTGATAAATTAACCTCTCCGTCATTATTGACATCACCTTTCTTTACTTCTGAAGGTTCAGGCGTCGGCGTCGGTTGAGGACCTGGGTTCGGACTATTACCGTAAGAAACTTCAATCACCGTACCAATTCCCTCTGAACCGTTACTGTTAGGTTTTATCATGTATGTATAAGTATTTCCGTCTTTTACATCTTTATCAGTATAATCAAAAGAACTTGCATTGTTTGCATAGGCTGATGAAATAAGAACATACTCGTCATTGTCATTCATTTTATATATATTGTATGATTCAGCATTATTAACTGCATTCCAAGTCAATGTGATATTGTTATCGGCTGTATCTGCTTTTACCTCTGCTCTTTCAACATCATCAATTTTTCTGAAATGGGCATAGTATGTACGCTCATTTGGACCATATACATTCAAAGCTGTTTCTGTTGTTATCTGCTCACCTCTGTTTGTATCATCATACACCATATCTTCTGCCGGTTCTTCTGAATACCAGCCTACAAATTCATATCCTTCTTTTGCAGGCGGAATAAATGATTTATCCTCAGCCTCTACATATCCACTATCCGCAGAAAAATTGTATAATGTCATTTCACCGATTGTTTTACCAACATCTTTCTTAAGTGCGCGGATACTGAAATATGTATCATATCCGTTTTCACTTTCAGGGTCTTGAACCTTGAAGTTGTATGTTACATTAAAGTTATTTTTCATGTACTCTTCATCGCCCAGATTGTCATACCATGAATAACTTCCCGCTACTTCCTGCGGTGTAAAAAGACATGTACCGTCTTCTTTTGCCGGAATAAGCTGGAATTTGAAACCTTGTTCATCAAACGGAACTCCTGCATATTTAATATCCAAATCAATCTGGCAATTGGAAGCATCGATAATATCCGGCAGGATTACCGCATCTTTTAAGGATTCATTTCCACGAAACGCAGCGATACGATATGTTGGGTAGTGCTCAACATTATCAATATCAATATGTAAAACTCCGGGAGCTTTCCAATAAGAAGTATAACTTGTAAAACCTGTACCATAACGGGCATACAATGTAGTATCTGAATCTAACTGCACATTACTGTCCGCTGTAATCTGTGTACCATAGTCATCTATCATTTGAGCATCTTAAAATCAATAATCATAAAGTGTCTTTTTCCGCATTTATTCAGCAAAATCATTGATATTATATTTATTCGAAAATTTAAAAATTTGATTCATAATTGTAGTTGTTTTTATTATACAAAGCTGTTATATTTAACATAAATTTTAAAACAAAGGAGACTGGCTATGTTCAGATTATGGGGAAAAACTTTTTCTAATAACCATTTAATAAAAGATACCGTAATAGAAGATTCATCTGATGATACACGCACTCACAAAATAAATAATGCTCTCAGGGAAATCTGTTATGAATTTGACCTCGGAGTACCTATATGGCTTGATAATAACATTTCTGAATTTAAAAGGATTGCCAAAACCAGATTCTACAGTGATAGTTTTGTGGAAAGTATTGATTTTGATTATCTGGAAATACAGGTAATTGAAGAGGATATGTAACAGATCGTGTTAAACTTACTTACAAACTTTTCTTATCAGTCATCAAAATCTGCAGTATAGCAAAGCCATTATCAATCCGCTTTGCTATCTGCTTTAAAATATCTTTCTACATGGAAAATATGCATATTTTAATTCTGACATAGATATTCCATTCTCTTTATAAAAAATCATATCCGAGTAATTTAATAATTTCATCAATTTGGTTTTTAACAATTCATTTGATTTATGTGCAAAAAACAAAACCATTGCACACATCTTTTCATAATCAACCCCCTTAAAACCATTATCTTCACTTGGAACCTGTGAAAAAAGCATATCAAAAAAATGTCTGCTGACTTTTGCTTCATTTTCCTGCTCCACTTGTTCTATTGTTTCCAATATCTTTGTCTTTTGTTTTGTGTTAAGTGTCACTTCATTCTCAGCCAAGTATTTTCTCATATTTTCCGGCTCACGCAAAAAAAATAAGCAGACTATTATGAGCCTTATCCTGAATAGAACCATTTTCATATCGAAAAATAGTCTTATCTCCCCAATTAAGAAACTTTGCAAAACTTTAGCATTGACATAACCTCCCGCATTTCAAATAAAATCGTCTTCATGAAAACCAATCCAAGTAATTACATCTTGGCATCTGTAATAGTCATACCATGCATAGCCAATGCCTGCATATTTTTTCTTCTTGGAACAAAATCATACCTGCCTGTAGATATCAGCTTCTTCACTTCTTCAAGGAAAAGCGCAATGTCCGGCTTATATTCGGCAATTTATATACAAGTTGTATAGTTGCATTCTTCTAAATTTTTTAATTGCGAACCCCACTATATCATTTATCAGATTGTCACATTCAACAATGTAGAAAAAAGTAGAATTTTGTAGAAAATGCACAAAAAGCATTGCAATATTTATTCTTTGATGCTAGAATATCGTAAAAGCATTTTTCATATCATACATGGTCATTATTTAAGACTGCATATTATTATTTTTTAACAGATATTTCAACAGAACATAATATTTTTTCTTAAGTCTGTTGCAAATATTCATTTGTTCCTATTATCCCGAAAGTTATGCTTTTATTTTTTTATTACACTTATTATGAAACTGTGGAAGTCACAGATGTACAATTGTTATGTTTCTTCCGCACAATTATATTTATAAGGGGGAATTTATTTTATGACAGGGAACAGAGAATATAAGAGTGATGTGTTTAGTATGTTAATGAGCAGCAGGGACAATGCATTGGAGATTTACAATGCAGTTAATGGTTCTGACTATAAGGACAGCAACATGGTTGAGATATGTACTTTGGATAAGGGAATATCCCTTAGTGTCAGAAATGATGCCTCATTTATTTTAGATGCCAATTTAAGCGTATATGAGCATCAGTCAACAATATGTCCGAACATGCCGGTAAGAAGTCTGATATATTTTTCAGTTACACTGAATGATATTATACGGAAGAGAAATGTGTATGGTAGAACTCTTATAAAAATACCTGTACCTAGATTTGTGGTATTTTATAATGGAACAAAAGAACAGCCGGAACAGTATGAGTTGAAGTTGTCAGATGCATTTGCACACAGTACAGATGACCCTCAGTTGGAATTAAAGTGCAGGGTGTATAATATCAATTATGGCAGGAATCCTGAACTTATGGACCATTGCAGTGTACTGAAAGAATATTCGATTTTTGTGGATTATGTCAGGTTTTATTATGCACAGAATAATTACAATGATTTAGGAACTTCAACCAATCAGGCAATTGACCGTTGTATCAAAGAAAATATTCTGAAAGAATTTTTAATTGAGAACCGCGCGGAGGTGGTAAAAGTGACACAGTTGGATTACACTTTTGAAAGACAGTTGGAATTAGAAAGGGAAGAGGCAATTTCTGAGGGAATAGCTCAAGGAATAGCTCAAGGAATGGCTCAGGGAGTGGCTCAGGGAATGGCTCAGGGAATGGCTCAGGGAATGGCTCAGGGAATGGCTCAGGGACGCACCATAGCAGAGCTTCAAATGATTAGCCGCAAACTTAAAAAGAACAAATCAATTGAACAGATAGCTGAAGAATTAGAGATTGACACAAATTATGTAAATGAATTGTGTGACAGACTTAAGCCGTTTGCACCAGATTATGATATTGATAAAATAAAAAAGGAAGTCTGCCAGAAACCAGAGTAATACAATACTAATATAGCAGTTTCGACCAGTAAGGGATAATAGTAAAATGGGGCCTCATACTTAATGTACGATGCCCCATTTATATTCATATAATATTTAAATTTACTTATAACAAATCAACTACAGACGTTTTAGTAACTCTTCACGCTCTTTTTCGTAACCTGGTTTTCCAAGAAGAGCAAACATATTTCTCTTGTAGCTCTCAACACCCGGCTGGTTGAATGGATTAACGCCGAGCAGATATCCTGAAATACCGCATGCAAATTCAAAGAAGTAGAACAACTGTCCTAATGCATATTCGTCCTGACGAGGAATCTTAACCATAAGGTTTGGCACATTACCATCTGTATGTGCAAGTATTGTCCCATTCATTGCACTCTTGTTGATGAAATCAACTGTCTTTCCTGCAAGATAATTAAGTCCGTCTAAGTCGACAGGTTCTTCTTCGATAACAATTTCACACTGGGATTCTTCTACATTAAGAACTGTCTCAAACATAATTCTTGCACCATCCTGAATAAACTGTCCCATTGAGTGTAAATCTGTTGTTAAATCAACTGAAGCCGGGAATAAACCTTTTCCGTCTTTACCTTCACTTTCACCGTAAAGCTGTTTCCACCATTCTGAAACATAATGAAGGCTTGGCTCATAGTTTGCAAGAATTTCTACTGATTTGCCTTTACGAAGAAGAATATTTCTTATTGCAGCATATTTAAGTGCATCATTATCTTCAAATTCATTCTCAAGGGCAAGCTTTCTTCCTGCTGCTGCACCTTCCATAAGCTTGTCTATGTCAGCACCGCTTACTGCGATTGGAAGAAGACCTACTGCTGTAAGAACAGAGAAACGACCTCCGACATCATCTGGAACTACAAATGATTCGTAGCCTTCTTCTGTTGCAAGATTTTTAAGAGCTCCTTTTGCTTTATCTGTAGTAGCATAAATTCTCTTTGCAGCTTCTTTCTTGCCATATTTGTCTTCAAGCATTTTCTTAAATACACGGAATGCTATAGCAGGTTCTGTTGTTGTTCCTGATTTAGAAATCATGTTAATAGAAAAATCACGGTCCCCGATTACATCCTGCAAATGCTTAATATATGTGCTGCTTATGCTGTTTCCCACATAATAAATTTCAGGTGTTTTACGAACATCTGAAGACACCATATTGTAGAAATTATGTCTTAAAAATTCAATAGCTGCTCTGGCCCCCAGATAAGAACCTCCAATACCAATTACCAAAAGCACCTCTGAATCAGATTTGATTTTGTCTGCTGCTGCTTTAATGCGGGAGAACTCTTCTTTATCATAATCTACCGGAAGGTCTATCCAGCCAAGAAAATCATTTCCTGCACCTGTTTTTGAAAGTAATTCTTCCTTAGCCGCACCAACAAGTTTCTTCATAATTGACACTTCATCATCTTTGATAAATGAAGCCGCCTTTGAATAGTCAAATGTTATCTTATCTGACATACTATCAACTCTCCTTTTTTATTGTGATATCATTTAATATCATTTTATCAAATATACCGTCTGTTATCAAGGGAAAAATTCCTTAATAATCTCTTCTACAATTGTTTCTTCAGGCGATTTCTCTACTGCCTTTGCTGCGGCAGTCTGTCCTTTTACACTGCTTCCGACAGCTACTGATATATCAGGCTTAAACTTAGGGTCTTTCGGATTGTTTTCGGCCGCTATTGAAACTCTACCATTATCTTTCCTGTGATTTTTCAAACGATTTTGCAGAACATTCTCGAAATAGTCAACCATGTAAATCATAAACTGCTGTTTTAACTCATAAGATGAAAAAAATGTACCAAATAGTCTTAGCAGTAAAACTGCCATAACACCCGCTCCCGTAACAAATATTACCTGAATTGAGCCCTTTTCTGCATATACTGAAAATAAAACTGCTGCCAGACAGCTTATGCCGCACATAAGCATCATTTTTTCTTCTAAAGACGAAACAAATGAAACTGAAAGTTTACCTATTTTATTTTTCACAAGATATTTTTCTATAAATGCTTTTGTGTTATTAACGCCATAATTAAGGCGGTATGCGTTAGTGTACCCTAACTTCATCTGTTTTATAAGATTATGGTTTTCTGTCTCCTTTACATTGCGCGAAGCTTTCAAAAGCGAATGCATTGAAAACCAGTCGGCCATTCTCCCCGCTGCCCCTATTGCAATAAATACTGCCAATGCTATGTAATACTCTTTCATTACAACAATTAAATCTAACATTATTTTTTTCTCCTTCCCTTTCATAAATAAGTACATGATGTTTTTATCAAAATCACTTAGCTATGCCGCTTGCATTAATTATAAAATATGTTTTATGGCTTGAAAAGGGGGAATCGTTCAACAAATTCTTACTAAATATGCGCAATTCTGACAGAAGATATCCTACTATACTCCAAATAAAATAATAAATTTTTGCTTCGTTTGTTTT
>CAJJNI010000056.1 GCA_905193085.1 uncultured Lachnospiraceae bacterium
CGCTGCTTTGCGGGAGCTGCCTGCTGCGGAGCAATCCGGCGGCTGTGTTTTTTATTTAACGCAAAAACAGGTATGTGCGAGAGCACATACCTGCCTGTATCATTCATCAATATTATCGATAAATTATTTAAGAGTAACTTTAGCACCTTCAGCTTCAAGTTTTGTCTTGATTTCTTCAGCTTCAGCTTTTTCAGCGCCCTCTTTAAGCATCTTAGGAGCGTTGTCAACTAAGTCTTTAGCTTCTTTTAAGCCTAATCCTGTAGCTTCACGAACTACTTTGATAACCTTAACTTTGTTTGGTCCAACTTCTGTTAATTCTACATTGAACTCTGTCTTCTCTTCGCCTGCTGCTTCTCCAGCTGCTCCACCTGCTGCAACTACAACACCTGCTGCTGCTGATACGCCAAATTCTTCTTCACAAGCTTTTACTAAATCGTTTAACTCTAATACTGTTAAGCCTTTGATAGCTTCAATAATTTCTGCTGTTGTCATTTTATATTCCTCCATTATATTCTATAATAATTATGCTTCTGCTTCTTTTGCCTTAGCAATCTGATCAACCACACGCGCAAAGTTTGCGATAGGTGACTGCATGCTTCCAAGCAATTTTGAAAGAAGTTCTTCTCTTGATGGGATAGAAGCAAGTGACTTGATTCCATCAACATCATAATAATTGCCTTCTACTACACCTGCTTTTAACTCTAAAGCCGGAGCTTCTTTAGCAAATTTAGAAAGGATTCTTGCTGGTGCTGTTGCATCTTCTTTAGAAATTGCTATTGCACTTGGTCCTTCTAAGTGTTTGTTTAAATCTTCAAACTGTGTACCATCGAATGCTCTCTTCATCATTGTATTTTTGTATACTTTGTATACAACACCTGCTTCTCTTAACTGCTTACGAAGTCTTGTATCCTCTTCTACAGTAAGTCCACGATGGTCTACTAATACAACGCCCTGTGCATCTTTGATACTTTCGCTGATTTCTTCAACGATTGGCTGTTTAAGTTCAACTTTTGCCACTTTCGTACACCTCCTTGTATATTTTGTGTACTGCCACAAAAAACGAAAGACCTCTCAAGTCCAAAGAACTAAAGAGGTCTGAAAAATCTTCAACTTAAGATTAACCTCGGTAGGCGTTATCAACTTATGCCTTACGGCACCTACTGTCTTCGGTAGCAAATACTTTTATATTATATCACATTTATTTATAATGTCAATTACTTTTTGCAAATTTTAACACATCGCAACAAATAAGCCATGTTACTCATCTGCATTACATAAATGAGCTATTCAGCTCGATTACGCGTACTTAGCTGTGCTGAGTTTTACGCCAGGTCCCATTGTAGCAGTAAGAGTAACACTCTTTAAGTACTGACCTTTTAATGAGCTTGGTTTTGCTTTCATAATTGCATCCATAAGCGTCTGGAAGTTGTCCGCTAACTGTTCTTCAGTAAATGAAGCTTTACCGATTGGCACATGAATAATGTTTGTCTTGTCTAATCTGTATTCAATCTTACCGGCTTTAATTTCGTTAACAGCTTTAGTAACATCCATTGTAACTGTTCCTGCTTTTGGGTTTGGCATTAAGCCTTTTGGTCCAAGCACACGACCGATACGACCAACAACACCCATCATGTCTGGTGTAGCAACTACTACATCAAAGTCGAACCAGTTTTCACTCTGAATTTTGTGAACTAATTCTTCTCCGCCTGCATAGTCAGCACCTGCTGCAAGAGCCTCATCAATTTTATCACCTTTAGCAAATACAAGTACACGAACTGTTTTACCTGTACCGTGTGGTAATACAACAGCACCACGAATCTGCTGTTCAGCATGACGACCATCACAACCTGTTCTGATGTGAGCTTCGATTGTCTCATCAAATTTAGCAGTTGCAGATTTCTTTACTAATGCAATGCCTTCTGCTGTTTCGTACTGAGCTGCACGATCGATTAATTTAGCAGCTTCTGTATATTTCTTTCCATGTTTCATTATATATAACCTCCTAGTGGTAATATCGGGAAGCCAACCCTCCCACATCTTTATTAATCTTCAACAACAATACCCATACTTCTTGCTGTACCTGAAATCATGCTGATAGCAGCTTCGATTGATGCAGCATTTAAGTCTGGCATTTTAAGTTCAGCAATTTTCTGCACTTCAGCTTTGCTGATTGTAGCAACTTTAGTCTTGTTAGGTACAGCTGAACCAGATTTAATTTTACAAGCTTTCTTTAATAAAACCGGTGCTGGTGGAGTCTTTGTAACGAAGCTGAAGCTTCTGTCACTGTAAACAGTAATTACTACAGGAATAATTAAATCTCCCTGATCTGCTGTTCTGGCATTAAACTCCTTTGTAAACTGTACAATATTTACACCATGCTGACCAAGAGCCGGACCTACCGGTGGAGCTGGTGTTGCTTTTCCTGCTGGAATCTGTAACTTAATGTATCCTTCTACTTTCTTTGCCATGTCGGCACCTCCTAAATATAATGTGGTATTGGCGGGGGATATCCCTCCCACGGTATCCTTTCGGACACCATATTCAATTTAACACCGTCTTTAACGCGGATTAAAGACTTTATCATTTACATTTTCTTAACATCTGTAAAACTGATTTCAACCGGTGTTTCACGGCCAAATAAATCAACATTGATTATAAGGCTCTGTTTACCATGATTCATAGTCTGAATAACACCAATCGTATCTGCCCAGACACCGCCTGTTACTATAACTGTATCTCCTTCAGCAAAATCAACTTCGATTTCTTCATTTCTGATACCGAGTGGTTTCATTTCTTCTTCCGTTAACGGAACCGGCTTTGACCCCGGACCAACGAAACCTGTAACACCACGGGTATTTCTGACAACATACCATGTATCATCATTCATAACCATGTTAATCAACACATAACCCGGAAACATCTTTTTCTGAACCTGCTTTTTGGCTCCATTTCTCATCTCGACAACTTCCTGAAGCGGCACTCTGACCTCTAATATCTGGTCTTCCAGGTGTCTGTTTTCAATTGTCTTGTCGATGTTGGCTTTTACTTTATTTTCATAACCTGAATAGGTATGAACAACATACCAGTTTGCTTCTGACATATGATCACCTTATCCTTTTTAAAGCTTACCAATGAAACTAACGCCCATTGTTGCCACGAAGTCAATACCTGCAATAATCAGCCCCAAAATAACAGATGTAACAACAACCACAACTGTGTTTTTAGCTATTTCCTGCTTTGTCGGCCAAATTATTTTCTTAAATTCAGCAGACATTCCCTGAAACCAGTTTTTCTTTTTAACCTGTTCATTCTTTGCATTTTCGCTCATATTTTCACTTCCTTGCTGTTGCTGCTGTTATTTAGTTTCTTTGTGTAATGTGTGTTTTCTGCAGAATCTGCAGTATTTCTTAGTTTCCATCCTGTCAGGATGAGCTTTCTTTTCTTTTGTAAGATCGTAATTCCGCTGCTTACATTCTGTACATGCCAATGTAATTTTTACGCGCACAACTTTCCACCTCCAGCTTTAATATTCTTGCTTGATATTCTGTAAAAATACAGAATTTAATCCGGAATTCCGGATTGCTGACTGCTACTAATAATAGCAGCTATTTTTAGGCATAAAAAAAAGACCTACTTCCATCGCCCGTCTACTATACCATAATTTCAAGCATAAGTCAATAAATTTTTCTCTATTTTTGCTTCTGCCCTCTTTCCTTTTTGTACAAATTGTGATAGACTGTAAAAAAAAGTAAAGGAGGTCTTCTTGTGAATGCCATAACGAATGCTTACAATTATTATATGACTACATATACTCCAAAGCAGTCAAAAGACCGCTATGGGGCGCATAAGCCAGGCGAACTTAAAGAAATTTATAATTCCATCGTTAAAATGAACACAGAGTCTCCTACATATTTATATGACCGCTCGGCATCAGTATATAAATATGCAATCAATATCAAAGAAGAGGCTCTGGGGCTAAAAGATGCACTTACTGCACTTACAAATGAATCAGACCCAAGTTCAATAATAGGAAAAAAGATTGCAACATCAGACAATACTGATGTAATTGATGTCAGTTATATAGGTAATAATTCTTCTGATGACAGCAGCACATCATATGAAATTGAGGTATCAAATCTTGCCAAACCACAGATAAATACCGGCAATTTTTTACCAAAAGATAATCTTGGTCTTTTGCCAAATGATTATTCTTTTGAATTAAAAACAACCTCTGCCGCATATGAATTTCAATTTCACATCTCGCACAATGATACAAACCAGTCAATTATGACAAGATTATCCAATCTTATAAATAATTCTGATATTGGCGTATCATCAACTGTTTTAACTGACGATAATGACAGATGTGCACTTGAAATCACATCAGACAACACAGGAAATCCAACCGTAACTAACGAAAACATGAAGGATTTGTTTGAAATCAAATCAACAAAAGATAATCTTGATGATGTAGTAAATTACTTTGGTCTTGACAACACAACACAATTGTCTGAAAATGCTGATTTTACATTAGACGGAGAACCTCATTCATCTGCATCAAATACTTTTTCTATTAATAACATTTTTGAAGTTACATTAAAACAGACTACAGAAGATGAAACACCGGTTCATATCGGTTTTAAAACAGATACAGATACAATTGCAGATAACATTAAAGCCCTGGTAAAACAATACAATTCCATGGTTGACACTGCAAGCCAGTATACAACCGTTGACAAGGTACAATCACATTCTTTATTTAAAGATTTGAATAACCTTACAACACATTTTCACAACACACTGGAATCTATCGGTCTTAACACCGATGATAACGGTAATATTACAGTGGATGACAGTCTTTTGTATCAGGCATTGGAAGAAGATACGGACGATACGGTTCAGACAATTTTTAATTATAAGTCTGCATTGGTGAACAAAACAAATAATGTTGTGTTAAACCCAATGAATTATGTAAACCGAACAATCGTAACTTATCCTAACCCGGCAAAAGCACTTCCAAATCCATATGTAACTTCAATGTACAGTGGTATGCTTTTTAACAGCTACTGCTAGTGCTAGTGCTACAATCTAATGAAAGGAAACTTTTTAACAATGGCCGTTAACAAAAATAATAAGCCGGATAGAACGAAACAAAATTCTTCCGCAAAAACCACCGGCAAAAAAAACAGACTAAAAGAAACTTCTACACCTTTAATGTATTTGATTCCATTTATGGCTGTACTTGCAATTCTGCCGGTTATAATACGATACAAATCCTTTGAGAACCACCTTACAACCGAATATTGGCATAATTCAAATGCCACATCATCAGATATCTTCTTATATTATAAGAGTGTATTTCTTATCGCATTTGGTGCCATACTTTTATTTATGCTTATTATGGCATTTGCGGTAGAGACCAAGAAATTTAAATTCGAAATCGAATATGCACCATTAACCGTGTATCTGGTATTTGTTCTTTTATCGACATTTGCATCAGAGAATATTTATTTTTCTCTTCATGGTATAGAAAACCATTTTGAATCCATGTGGGTTCTGCTGGCATATATTATACTTGTTGTGTATGGGTGCACGATGGCTGATAACACGCATGCCATAAAAGTTATTATCTATGGACTTTTAGCAGGAACATGGATTTTGATGATAATTGGTGTATGTCAGGCTTTTAAACTTGATATGTTTACAACAGAATGGATTAAAAAAATTATTCTTCCATCAGAAATGTGGCAAAGTAATTTAAAACTTAACTTTGAATTAGGTCAGGTTTACATAACTCTATACAACCCTAACTATGTTGGATATTTTGCTGCAATTACAATTCCAATTTTCCTTACATTGGCAATTTATGCAGAGACTTATGTAAAAAAAGCAATTTATGCAGTAACTGTTATCGGAGTATTTATCTGTTCCATCGGTTCTGGTGCAAAGAACGGACTTTTAGCTTTAGCCGTTGCTTTTGTATTTATGATTGCTATGTTCCGCAGACAGATTATTAAGAGATGGCCGATTGTTTTAGCCGCATTTGTTATTTTAATCGGAGTTTTCTTCGGTATAAATGCAATAAGGCATAATTCAATGATTAACTCAATTAAAGCTTCTGTTAAAACAATGTTCCACAAAAATGAAGATACAAGGCATCTTGATTCGATTACATGTGGTTCTGATTACCTGACAATAACTTATGATGGCAAACCATATAAGTTGTCCATGAATGTTACAAACGGAACTGAAATTTCTGTTCTTATGACAGATGGTCAGGACGAACAGATTGCTACCAAGTTATCTGATGACCAGCAGTCAATTGTATCAGGCGATAAGACATTTCCATTTACAATCACACCGGTTAATTACAGTGTGGACGGTGCAACAATTCCATCAATACAGCTTACGGTTGATGGTTATACATACTCATTCTCAAACCAGCTTTCTACAATTTCCGCAAACAGCACAGGATATTTTTATCTGAATGCATCCGGAAAATGGGTTAATATAGAAAGTGCTGAGACTGCAGTATTTACAAATAATCCAAAACTGTTTTCAAACAGAGGATATATCTGGGCAAGAACTTTACCATTACTTAAAAAACATATATTCTTAGGAAGTGGTCCTGATACATTCTCAATGCAGTTCCCTAACAACGATTATGTAAACTCAGCTTATGTAGGATTTTTGAATCAGATAGTTACAAAGCCTCACAGTCTGTACTTACAAATTGGTGTTCAGACAGGTGCCATTTCAATGATTGCCTTTATCGTATTCTTCTTAATGTATTTTGTGAGAAGTATTATGCTTTACTGGAAGCACCCGCTTGACACATTATTATCAAAGCTTGGTATCGGTATTGCGGCAGGAACTTTAGGTTATATGGTTTCAGGTCTCACGAACGATTCAACAATAACATATGCCCCTGTTTTCTGGGGATTTATGGGTGTTGGCATAGCTTTAAACCGACTTGTAAGAACTGAATTTTCTTCAAGGATTCCAGAAGTTACCGGAAGCGAAATTTCTTCAAAAATTACCGGGAATGAAATAAAATAACAATATATAATTTAAATAAAAAAATGTATGGTGTGCCCACTTTTCAACACACCATACATTTTTATTATTTATCTTTAACACTTGTTCTATATCTCATTTATTTAACAGCGTTACTGCAATTGATAGTTTTTACTATTATCAGTTTATCTCCGGTATTTACGCTGTCACTTTTTAATTCATTCACATCTTTAATTTCATCTATTGTAGTCATAAATCGTTTGGCAATATCCCACAAAGTATCATCTTCTCTTACAACATAGCCTGTTATGCCGGGTATTTTTTTGACTGCACCTGTATCAGGTTCGCTCTCCTGTATATCCAATATTACAGGGTATAAAATTATGTCGTACGCAATAACTACTATTGTAACTAAAGCTTTAACTTCTATACTGTTTTCTCCCGCCATACTGACTGACAACTGGTCTAACCTGACATTGCACTGATATTCAGACTGTATATCCATATTCGGAATTTCAACCATATGTTCAAACGGTACTACTCCGCTGAAATTCTCATATGGCTGCTCATCATCTGATGTAACAGACAGCCCCCCGACTTCTATATTGCCCTGAACTAAAACTCCGCCTTCCTGCTGGCTATATTTTAAATCACTGATTTTTCCATCACTGTTTAGAAGCTGAAGTACCGGATTTTCGGTTTTTTCTATATTTACGGGCTCATTCACCCTGCATTTTGATGTATTTTGTGAAAGAAGTTTCTGGCATGTTACCATTGACACTTTCGGAATCACATTATTTTTCAGAGAATATAAATCTTCAATGTATTCAACATTTTCTTCACGATATAACTCAATGTCTAAGTCCATCACTCCGGTTATATGTAATTTTCTGTCTTCACCGTCATAATCCTGCGCAACATCAGCGTCCGCGGCCGACATATCTGCATTGACACTCAAAATGGCTCCTTCTGAACACACATCTGCTGTTATATTTTTCTGAAAAGGCACTTCCTCATGCACAAATTCTGTCTTGGCACCATTCTCGCTCTGATAAATTGCAAACACCTGTAAATCTCCACTGAACAAAATCTGTCCATCCTGTCCTGTGAAATCTAAATTGTACGGTGTAACTTTATACCAGATAATTTTTCCAATATTTTCATTGCCCGCCGGAATTGTAACATCTGTTTCTAGCTTTTCATTTTCTTTTAAATGAGCAGTTTTGTTAAGATATTTTAAATTACCTTTCTTTGTCTGAATCTGCTCGTTATCCGCCTCAATATCAGCAGTTATTTCTTCCTGCATACTATCCTGAGCTGCCGCAATTAACGATAGCATGGCATTAACACGAATTTTTCTCGAATTAACTATCTCGATTTTTAACTGCTCGAGATTAGAATTGACCGATATATCGTCACCCGCTTCAACGCCTTCCATGTTTATTTCTTCCTCAAACGACATTCTTCCATTATACGCAGATAAATGTTTTTCCAATGATGCACTTTCATATAATATAGAAAATGACATTTCACCAAGCACTCTTACTTTATTTTCTTCACCACGGACTTCCTGCAGTGTAACCTGTGCACGATTCTGCAAAATTCTTGAAATATCTTCCATAGACTCATTCAGATTGAATGCTTCTTCTTTAGAAACATAGGTTATTGCCTTGCTTTTCTGCCTGCCAACTGATAAATTAACTTTTACAAGCTCCATTTTTTAACTCCTTTATTATTATTTGAGAAACTTCACTTTTTCTTCCCGGTATTCTGTTTTCACAACTATATACGGATACGAAATGCCCTCCTGAACTTTCTCGGATTTTTCAGGACCAATAAGTTTTGTTCTAAAGCACACTGAAGTTTTTCCCAGATATAAATCTTCGACCTCAATGCTATATCCACCGGTATCTTTTCCTCCATATCCAACAGCAATGTAAAGCGCATTATCTTCGTATGTCAGATTGAATGCCTCTCCTTTCTTTTCTTCAATCACTGCGGCTAATTCTTCTGGAATTTCCTCCTGTTTTAAAACAGTAAATTCAAGGTCACACACTTTATCAATATTCTCTTCTTTATATCCACATGCTGATAACAAAAAGAGAAGTGTAAGAGATAAAATCAGATATAGAAATCTTTTTTTCATTTTAAACCTACTTATCTTTTATAAAAAATATATGTGAACATATTCAAAATATGTTTTTTTCATTGTTTTTTTTCAGTTATTTCTATATAATTATACTATAGTTTAATGGTCTGGAGCCACATGAGCCTGCTCACAGACCTTGAGTCTCACCATAATATGGAACTTATCGGTTGGGTTTTACCTGGGCAATAAGCCAGAATCCATGCTTGCATGAAACCTTGCCGGTGCTAAGTGCCGGGGTGCCTGTCTGGCAGTGAGCAAAGTGACGCAATAACCTGAGAAACATGTTCTGCAAATTTCTCAGCTTACGAGAGTTCGCAGGCAGTATAGAACAATGCGCAGGCAGCATATATTAAAAAATAATATGACTATAAAACACATGAAAGGAAGTATTAACTATGTCCAGAAGCACAGCAGTTACGCCAGTAACTAATTATGACCGACATTCGGGAATTTTAGTTCACCCTACATGTTTCCCTTCACCATACGGCATTGGTGATTTGGGAAAAGGCGCTTATGATTTTATAGATTATCTTGTAGATGCCGGTCAGACCTTGTGGCAGATTCTACCACTTGGTCCTACAGGTTTTGGAGATTCTCCTTACCAGGGATTTTCAGCCTTTGCAGGCCAGCCTTTGCTTATCAGTCCGGATAAATTATTTGATTTGGGACTTGTAAGCCAGAAAGACCTTGATAATTACCCTGTACTTAATCCGAAGCGTGTCGAATTTGGTTCTGTAATCCAGGCCAAAACAACTCTTTTAAAAGCGGCTTTTAACAATTTTAACAGACTTGATAAATCGTGTGAATTGTATACACAATACGAACAATTTTGTAAAAAACAGGCTTTTTGGCTTGATGATTATTCTTTGTTTATGGCACTTAAAGACAAAAACGAAGGAAAATTATGGCTTGAATGGAGCGATGCTGAAAGAAATCCAACTGATACAGATAAATCATCTTTTTCAAAATCATTATCTGATGGAGTTTCTTATTATAAAACTGTTCAGTTTTTATTTTTCATGCAGTGGTATGAACTTAAGAAATATGCAAATGAGCATCTGATAAAAATAATCGGTGATATTCCTATATTTGTATCACTCGACAGCTCTGATGTATGGGCAAATAAGAAAATGTTCCAGCTTGATTCCAAAGGATATCCGATAGTTGTTGCAGGTGTTCCACCTGATTATTTCAGCGAAACAGGTCAATTGTGGGGAAATCCGCTTTATGACTGGGACGCACACGAAAAAGACAATTATTCATGGTGGATAAGCAGAGTTAAAAGTCAGCTTGATTTGGTTGACATAATCAGAATCGACCATTTCAGAGGTTTTGATTCATACTGGGCTGTTCCATACGGAGAAGAGACAGCTATCAACGGTGAATGGAAAGACGGCCCTAAAGAGAAATTATTTAACGCAATCGAAAAAGCTCTTGGGAAATTACCAATATGGGCAGAAGACTTAGGTGTTATTACTGATGAAATCAAAGAACTTCGTGACAAATTTAATTTCCCCGGAATGAAAGTTTTGCAGTTTGCATTTGATGACCCTAATGATAACGATATGATGCCTTATTATCATATTCCTAACTGCATCTGCTACACTGGAACACACGATAACGATACATCTCTTGGCTGGTATAAACACGCAGGCAAAGAAAGCCAGAAAAAAGTACGAAGTTACATGAATACAGGTGCAGCCACCGTTTCATGGGCTTTTATACACACCGCACTTGCAAGCAGTGCAAATAATGTAATCATTCCATTGCAGGATATTATGTCACTTGACAGCAACGCACGAATGAATACACCGGGTAAGGCTTCAGGTAACTGGAGCTGGCGCTATGAAGCTAAAGATTTGGACATCTACTGGGCTAATTATTTAAAGAAGCTTACGCTTACATTTAACCGTAATCTATGCAGACGGGATAACGAGGTATAATATATGATTAGATTTCTACTTGTATGCATAATTTTAATAGCATACTTAATTATCACTCTGCCGCTTTTACTTGTTCTTCTTATAATAAAAAAATTTGCACCACAGGTAACGGACGCAATTGTACGTTTCCTTGTAAGGATAATGTTCCGGCTGTTTATTTTTATAACCGGTTCGAAGGTAGAGATTCGTGGCAGCCAGAATCTGCCGAAAGACGAAGCTGTTTTATTTGTCGGAAATCACAGAAGTTATTTTGACATTCTTGTAACCTATGCATATCTCGACAGGCCTCTGGGCTATGTCGCAAAAGATTCTATGGAAAAAGCTCCTATATTGCGCGTATGGATGCGCCTTATACACTGCCTTTTCCTGAACAGGACCGACTTAAAAGAAGGCATGAAGACGATTTTAGCTGGTGCCGGGCAGATTAAAAATGGTATTTCGGTATTTATTTTCCCGGAAGGAACAAGAGGCAAAACAGAGGGTTCAATGGCTGAATTTAAAGAAGGAAGCCTTAAAATGGCACAGAAAGCCAAGTGTAAAATAGTTCCGATTGCTTTAAGCAATACAGGTGCAATATGGGAAGACCAGTTTCCTAAGATGAAACCTGCTCATGTAATTATGGAAATTGGTGAACCGATTGATATAACCAAACTTGAAAAAGAAGAACAGCGTCATTTGGGCGCATATACACAGAAAGCAATACAACAGATACTTGACAAAAATAGTATGAATTTATGATAAATAAGCCCACGCCAAACGGCGGGGGCTTATTTTATATGTGCTTACATTACATAAATTTACTTTATTTACGGTGTTTATCAGAATGTAATTATGCCTAATGCAGCTTTTAATATCAAAGTAACATCACTAAGAGAAATCTTGTTATCTTTGTCAACATCTACAGCAGTAAATGCATTACCCTCAGGTGTTGCTTCTATTCCAAGTGCAATTTTAAGTGCAGTTGTTGCATCTTTTAAATCAAGTTTACCGTCCTGATTTGCGTCTCCATACACAATATCTGGATTGTCCGGATTATCCGGGTTATCCGGGTTGTCCGGGTTATCCGGGTTGTCTGGATTGTCCGGGTTGTCTGGATTATCTGGGTTATCTGGATTATCCGGGTCATCTGCAATATCATTTGTATATGCTACTTTTACAAGACTCTTAGGAGATTCTCCATATTTATTTAAAGCAGTAACTGTAATTTCATAAGCAGTGTTTGCTTTAAGTCCTGTTATTGTGTATTTTGTATCTGTAATATTTTCACCTTTAAGTTCACCATCAACATATACATTGTATGTATCTGCTCCTGAAACTTTATCCCATGTAACTGTTATCTTTGAAGACATATTGTCTTTATCTTTTATATTTGTAGGAGCTGTTGGGACACTTTCTGATGTCTTGAGCCATTTTGCGTATACTGTTGTATCTTCTGTAACTTTATCTTCAAGGAAGTTCCACGGTGTCACACATTCTTTTTCGTGATACCAGCCTAAGAATAAATAATCTTCTGCAACAGGGTCGATAGGCTGGATTATATAGCCGCCTTCCGGTCCCATATACTGGTCAGCAGGTTCAACCGCAAATACTTCATCATCATTCATATCAAATTTAACTTTAACAGGTGTAAATTCTACAAAGCTGTAATTCTTAACATCTTCAAAGCCTGATTTTCCCGCAATCTTATATGTAACTACCCCAGGTGAATTATAAAATACTTTTTCTCCTATATATGTAGGCGCATTACCTGTAAAATATGCCTTTGTAATACCTGTATTATAAAATGCTCCGGAATCAATTAAAGTTGCATTTACAGGAAATACAATGGATGTGAGTGCAGTCGATGCAAATGAATCCGCTTCCAATTTTGTAAGACCGCTTCCCAATCCAACATATTTAAGACTTGTACAGTTCTCAAAAGCTCCCATCTTAGTGTTAATATAATTTCCCGGATCATTATATTCACTGGCTGAGGAAAGTTCTGAAACACCATTTCCTATTCCACGGAAAGATAATCGAGAGGCTGTCATCAGAGGAACTGTTTGTTG